>JANMGZ010000439.1:0-1980 GCA_031374905.1 Dolichospermum sp. OTE_70_metabat_362_sub | reverse complement strand
AGAATAATTCGGTCTGACATATAAATTGCTTCGTCTACATCATGGGTAATCATCATGACTGCTTGTCGATGATTTTCCCAAATATCTAATACTTGACGTTGCAATTTACCACGAGTTAAGGCATCTAAAGCCCCAAAAGGTTCATCCATTAATAACATTTTCGGACGAATTGCTAAAGCCCTCGCAATACCAACTCTTTGTTTCATTCCTCCAGAAATTTCATCAGGATATTTATCTGCGGCTGGAGTTAAGTTTACCATGGCCAAGTGTTCATTAACAATGCTAATTTTTTCGGCACGGTTAGCATTTTTCAAAACTTCATCTACAGCTAAACGGATATTTTCACGAACAGTTAACCAAGGCAATAATGAATAATTTTGAAATACCATCATTCTATCTGCACCTGGTTTCCGAATTTCTTTTCCATCTAAGCGAACCGAACCAGATGTAGGTTTTTCAAAACCACCAATTATTTTTAATAATGTAGATTTACCACAGCCAGAATGACCAATTACAGAAATATATTCATTTTCACTAATGGTCAGATTAACATTATCTAAAACTGTAAATTTTCCTTTATCCTGGGTTGGATAAGATTTAACTAAATTTTCGATTTCCAAAAATCCGTTTCGCTGCAAAGTTTCGGTAGCAGTATGATGTGGTGATGCTGTATATTCCATGATTAATTACCTTTGATATAATTAACTATTTTTAAGATAGAAAAAATCGAGAGGGAGCGTTAGCACGGATATCAAAACTATTGAGATATCCTACAGGGTCACTAGGATCAAATCCTTTTTTATCTATAAATGCTTCAGGAGGTTCAATTTTATAATCGTCCTTAGGACATTGAATTCCCATTTCTGTGGCTATCTCTCGATATAAATCGGTTCTCCAACCTTTTGCAGCTACTTCTTCGGCGTTTTTAGGAATTTCTTTGATTTGTCCCCAACGGGCTGCTTGAGTCATTAACCAAAGACTTCGAGAACGCCATAAAAATGTGGAATGTTCTCCTTTTTTGTAGGGAATACTGTTAGGAATATCATAAAAAATTGTCGTATCATCGGATTTAATAGTTCGGTCTTTGCCATCAAAACCACCATAGTTATAATTGCCAATAATTCCCGGTCCAGTAAACTTAGTAATAGGAACACCGGGCTTTTTGGGTTTTGCACCAGTGAAAGAACGTTGTGTCAGTAATTCGGCTATTTCCTGACGATTTTCGGGTTTGCTGCAATATTGACAAGCTTCGATCATTGCTTTCACCAAAGAACGGTAAGTTTTGGGGTAATTGACAATAAAAGATTCCATTACACCCAATAGTCTATCTGGGTGTCCCTGCCAAATTTCCTTACCTTGAGCGAAGGTAAAACCGATACCTTCATTGCCTGTAATTG
This sequence comes from Dolichospermum sp. OTE_70_metabat_362_sub, assembly GCA_031374905.1. Taxonomy (GTDB): domain Bacteria; phylum Cyanobacteriota; class Cyanobacteriia; order Cyanobacteriales; family Nostocaceae; genus Dolichospermum. Next base: position 583 of record JANMGZ010000439.1, on the reverse strand, counting down.
CTCTAGTGTTCCAAGGTTCGGCAACCATGTAAGCTTGCATTGCCCCAATTCTCATGTTTGTCACCATTTGCGGTGGGGGAACAATGATCACGCGAAACTCTTTAAGAGGATCAACACCCGCCGCAGCAGAAAGGTAACGAGCAAAGTATTCATAAATGGCAGAACTGAGGACTACAGCCCAGATTTTCTTTTCTGGGGGTTGTTTGTCAAAATAGCCGCGAAAGTCCTTGCCAAAGGCTTCTAAAGCCCCATCACCGTATTTTTGTTGATATTCATACCAAGGACGGATGCCATAATCCCACATCTCCTTATTCATGGTCATAGCGTTACCATGTCGGTGAATGGTCATTGCTGCACACAAAGGAGCATGACGCGCCCCTTCTGCGCCTATTCTAGCGTTAGTAACAGCACCGGAGACGACGGGGGAAGCGTCGAGACGACCGAAAATTATCCCGTCACGGGAGGTAGCCCAACTGGCTTCGCGGTTGAGTGTGACATTTAAGCCATATTTGCGAAAAAATCCTTTTTTCCAAGCGATCGCAAATGGCGCACAATCATTAACAGGAACATAACCAACAGTAAT
>JANMGZ010000411.1:0-5804 GCA_031374905.1 Dolichospermum sp. OTE_70_metabat_362_sub | reverse complement strand
AAAAAAATCAGGTGATTAAAAATCTGATTAGACCATAAAATGGCGATTGCACAGAAATTTATTCGTTGAAATGGTAATTTTTCGATTACTAACTTCCCCAAATTTCTTGCTCATACTGTTGACAAAATCTCTACCTTATCGAATGAAACAGCCCTGCCCCCAACCCCCTCCTCGCTTGCGGGGAGGGGGCTAAGATGTACCTTATAAGAGCGGAAACCGCTGTATCTAGTTGAGCCTGGTAATGGGTGATGAAATCCCTATTTCTATCCTGTTCATCCTTAAATCCTGGACATCCTGATAGCGAAGCGTGGCGTTAGCCATTTCTGACAGTTTACCTAACCAATAACTTTTTGACAATCCTCAACAGAAGCCCTTTCTCTCATTGCTGCTACCAAAGCTTGATAACTATCCCAATTTTCCTCAATCAAATTTTTAGATTGGAGAAGATGAAACCGTTGTTTTTGCTGATAACTTGCTTCCGAAAAACCGATAACTTGCAAAATTTCAATTAACTTACTTTTATCATCATTACCACCTTCAGCAGAATTAAAAACCAAAGTTTCTGCCGCAATTCCTGCCATCCAAATAGTACAATAACGGTCTAACATTTGAGCAGTAATTTGATCCTTTTCTATTTGCGCTGTTAACTCCCTATCTTCTAAAGTTATTCCCCCTTGTCCCGGTTGTCCTTTTTTCCAAGCCTCCCAAGCACTAAGAGTATAGTCATTCACCGGAATTTCTAACAAATGAGCCACGAGAAAATGACCAGCTTCATGATGTAAAATCCGTTCTTTATATTCTGGAGAAAATCGCGCCACGAAGTCTAATACTATTGTTCCACCTTTTCCTTGAAAGCTGAAATTATCTAAAGTGGCAATTCCTAAAAACGTCACCGTAGCTAAAGCTGGTATCGTGGGGGAAAGATGTATTAATGGTCCTAATAGGCTAGAAAAAGTCATCAAGAAAACAGATATAGCAACAAGATTTATCGCAGTTTGGCTCATGGAGAAAGTTTTTTTACTAAAATAAAATTATACCCAATTCCTCAACCAGCAAATCAAAATTAAGTCATCTCCATTAAATGCAGCTTTATTGCAGCGCAATCTATATGCTATTGTATTCGCTTAATAATTTCCCTGCTAACTTCTGACTCCTAACCCCACGCAAAAACTTTTTCTCAATAGATATATAATTCTGATCTGCTTTCCAAGAAAGCGAAGCCAGATTAAAATTATAATAAACTGTGTAAAAAAAGGTTGAGAACTATGACACCCTCTTTAGCAAATTTTCTTTGGAGTCTGGTTTGGGGAACTGCGATTGTAGTTATCCCTGCGACTATTGGTCTAATTTTCATTAGCCAAAAAGATAAAATCCAACGTTTTTAATTCTTAGGGACTGGGGAATGGGGAAGAATTTTCTGCTTTCTTCTCCTTTCTCCCGGATTTCTAAACTCCAGTATTCTGCTTCTACAATATGATGACTGGTTAAAATAGTGATAGTAAGTGTAACTCGTTAATATAGATTTGATATTAGGAAAACACCAATGGTAAATTTTGGGCTAAACTCAGCCAGTGTTTTGGCTCAGGTAAATTTTGGAGCAAACTCAGCTAGTATTCTGGGAATTTTCCTGGCTGTAGCTGGAGCAGCGCTGTACTTTCTGCGGACTGTCCGTCCAGAACTGTCAAGAGATCAAGACATCTTTTTTGCAGCAGTTGGCTTATTGTGCGGCTTTATTCTTGTCTTCCAAGGATGGCGACTTGATCCAATTTTACAATTTGGTCAGTTGCTTTTGGTCGGTTCTACGGTATTTTTTGCGGTTGAAAGTATTCGTCTGCGGAGTATCGCTACTCAACAAGCTAAACGCAATACTCCCATTGTGGACGATGAGCGCGAGGTCAGCAGAAAATATTCTTATTCTGAGCGCCGCAATTATCAAGCTGAAATGGATGCAGATTTAGAACCGCTACCTTACGAAGAAGAGGAAGAAGCTCCTCAACGGCGGAGAATTCGCGGTAGTCGAGATGAACGTTCTCCGCGTGATGACTATTACGAAGAACAACCACCACGCAGTTCACAAAACCCACGGACTAGGGAAAAACCAGATTCAGGAGAAAGAAAGCGTCGTCCTAATTCTGGGCGTTCTGTCGCTCGTCCCAGCGGGAGTTATGAGGATGAAAATTGGGGTTCTACTCCCAGACAAGTTGATGATTGGGAAAGTTCAAATTCCCAAGATGAGGTAAGAAAACCACCACGTCGCAATAATAGCGGTAATAGCGGTAATAGCGGTAATAATCGCCCCCAACGCCCAACAGTCCGTGAGGATGATGTTGCTCCTACTTCTAGACCAAGAAAACGTCGTCCCCCCAGAGATTCAGTTCCTCCCAGAAGACAGGATGATGATGAGGCTATCCCCACGGATTATGTCCCATACAATCCCATTAGTAAGCCAAATAATGAGCCGGATAATTCCGATTTTGATGATGACATTTAGAACTTTTGGGGTGGACGACGGAAAACAATAATGTGAAAACATTTACACCTAGCTTCTGGCTCCAAAAGTCAATTTATTGGAGCCTAATTTTTGGACTGACGACTTTACTAATATCTTGTGCTGCTGATAATATCCCGATGGGAGTAACTTCTCTGAATAGTCGATATACGGAAGAACAACCCGCTATCAGTGGAAATGGCCGGTTTTTGGCTTTTATCTCTAATCGTTCTCGTCATCAGCAGTTGTTAGTATACGATTTAGAAAGTCAAAGTTTTATGCCGACACCGGGTTTAAACCGACAATCAGTTATTGCTGAAAGTCCTAGTCTGAGTTATACAGGGCGCTATATTTGTTATATTACCAGTGATCAGGGTAGACCTGTAGTTGCACTCTATGACCGCGCTTCTCAACAGTCGCAAATTCTGACTCCAACTTTTCGTGGGTGGGTGAGAAATCCTACTATTAGTCCTGACGGGCGTTATATTGCGTTTGAATCTGCTAGTCGTGGACAATGGGATATTGAAGTTCTCGATAGAGGTCCGACTGTTGAGTTAGATATTCCTAATGGTGCAACAGTAAAAATTGACAATTGACAATTGACAATTGACAATTAAAAAAACTTCTACTCTTGTCTGTTGCCTCATCTCTAAATGAATTATAAATTATCAATTATTTTAATTTTCTGCTCAACCCTATTAACTGGGTGTTTTGGTTATCCGCGTTTACTCAGTTACCCGTTTGATTCTGGGGGAAGAAGTCTTAATAGTTTTTCGTCGGAGTTAAATCCGCAGATTTCGGGGAGATATATGGTGTTTACGAGCGATCGCCGGGGGAGTCAAGATGTATATATGTTTGATACGGTGACTCGTAATTTGGTAGATTTACCTGGTTTAAATGCCTTTGATACGATTGCTTCCCATCCTGCGTCATCTGACAATGGTAAATTCATTGTTTTTGCTGCTAGTCGTCAAGGACGAACACAAATTGTTTTTTATGATCGAGATGTGCGTCAATCACGGAATTTAGCTGGTGATATCCAAGGAGAAGTTCGCAATCCTACTATTAGTGCTGATGGTAATAGAATTGCCTTTGAATATAGCAATAATGGACAATGGGATATTTTAGTTTATGACCGATTTGGGCGAAAGTTGAATATTCCTCAAGATCCAAGTTAGGGAATAGGCAAGAGGAAATAAAGTCTTCCCTATTCCCTAATACAATTAATCAATGTTTTGTACAGAGTTGATTAGCGATCGCACTTCCTCAGCCCCCTCCGATGGTTCAAAGGAAAGGGGAAATTTACCTCTAACTAACATTCTTAAACCTAAAGGTGCAAGACTGAGTAAACCTTGTAAATCGCGGAAATAATTACCAACTACTTGAATCCCAAATTGACGTTCATCAATCCAACCACCTTGTTTTACTAAGTCTATTAAAACTTTGCGGTGACGAATTGCCCGACTATCACTAGCTTCTTTGCGTTCCAGAATTTCCTGTTTAATTTTGGTGATTTGCTCTAATGGGGCAACTTCCATGGGACAAACTGAATCACAATAAAGACAACGAGTACAACCCCAAACTCCTTGAGTCCCTTCGCTATAGTTTTCTAATCGTTCTTCTGTATTACTATCGCGGGAATCTGCCACCATGCGATAGGCTTTAGCCAAGGCATGGGGACCCACAAAATCAGGATTGACTTCCAAAGCATTACATTCAGAATAACAAGCCCCACACATAATACAATTGCCCGTTTTGTCAAGGAGCGATCGCTCTTGAGGCGTTTGTAAAAACTCTCTTTCGGGAACTTGTCTACTTGCTGTACTCACATAAGGGGCAACTTTCTCCAAATTATTCCAAAAACCATTCATATCCACAACCAAATCTTTAATTACAGGCATATTCCCCAAAGGTGCAACTGTAATTTCTGGAGTAGTTTGAGACTGATTTGCAGATGATAAAATTTTTTCTAGTCTAGCCAGTTCACTCCCCACATTTTCCTTACAAGCCAAAGCAGAACGGCCATTAATCCGCACAGCACAACTACCACAAATTGTATTGCGGCAATTTTTGCGAAATGCTAAAGTTCCATCTTGTTCCCACTTAATCTGATTGAGACAATCCAGGATAGTATTCCCTGGTTCTACCTGCAAAAGGTAGGATTTTAAAACGGGGTGAGAATTTTCTTGTTGTCGAGTAATCTTAAAAATAACTTCCATTATTATCAATCCAAATTTGGGGTTTCAATCTTCTCTATTACCTTGCCCACCTCAAAAATCATGAAGTTGGATAGTATAGCGTAGCGTAGTCCATAGCGTAAAGTATAAAAATAGGTTTTCTTTGATGCTTGAGTTGGCCGCAGCTTTCACTCTTAACCCTTTACACTTAATACTTATTTTGTCAAGCCCTAGTAACGCAGTCCAGAAGTCAAAAGTCTGATGACATAGAATTTTCCTCTATTTTAAATGGTTGCTTCATTTACGCTGTGCTGTACTAGTTATAAAAATTCTACATCTTTAAATATATATAAGTGTTAAAGCAAGTGAATATCTTTCCTCATCGCTATCAAATACCCAATAGATGTGGTAAATTTATTCTTCCCCCAGACAGACGTAGATAATTTTATCAGAGCTTTGAATCTGATGATGATTAACAACGGGGATTTTCTACCCCGCTTTTTGTGGCTAGTCATTGATAGCTTGCGTGACGAAGCCATAGAAACTCCCTTGATTTAACTCGCTCACTCAAATAAAGCTAGTCTGAATAAGATTAACTTTTATAAAAGTTATGACATTATCCTTATGACAGTAAGAAGCTCTAGGAAAATCTCTACTGCTTTTTACCTCCTCAATTCCAGGGAGTTAGATCAAAATTTAGCTCAAATATGAATTTTAAATTCAAAAAATATTTTGCTATTATTATTTCATGCTACTATTTAATAAAGTAATTACGAAGAAACAAAATCAGGAACAATAGCCGTATAAGCACAGCTAATACTTCTTTTGTTTCTTCGTAATGTAGAGACTGGAAAATTCATGTCTCTACAGGCAGAATAAAAGGGTGTATGTCCGTCAGACCACATATAAATCATAATGCTGTCTTTAGCCCTATAATTTAAAGGCAAGAGAGAGCAGCACTGAATGTGAAAAACCTGTAATTTATTGGCTCTACGACTTTTTTTGGAGTAGAACTAACCTGATTTGTAAAGGTGGCTTGAAGTTACACCGCTACAGTAGCGCCCAAAGAGAAAATAATTTAATTTCTGATGGCCAATGATGGTTAAAAATGCCGTAAAATTACTGAAATAAATGTCTGT
>JANMGZ010000410.1:0-7016 GCA_031374905.1 Dolichospermum sp. OTE_70_metabat_362_sub | reverse complement strand
ATTAATATTGTTTGGACTTGTTTAGTACAATTTTCTAGAGTACGTTTATATGTAAGTAGTTGTTGATTTTGAAATTTCTGATATGCACGCTGTAATTCTTTTCCGTATTCCTGAGCCATCCCAGGACGCATATCAATCCGTGGATTAAAATCTTGCCATACTGGTTTACCGTTATCGCTTTCTAATTGCAAAAAAGCATCACTAAAGTTATCACTCAAGATAAATTCTTTAGCATCTAATAATAACTTACGACTAGCTTCTGGTGTTAATTCTTGTTGTGGTAAAAACTGCTGTTTGATAATATCAGCAGCTAAGGCACAACTCAAACGAGTCATAGCTATTTCTACCGGAAAAATTAATTCTCCATAGCCAAAAGAACTATAGGCAGATATTTTACCGCGAACTTTATTAATACCAATTAATTGCCCACTAATTTCAGTTTCACAGTTGAGAAAACCCACAAAAGCATCTGCATAATTGGATAAATTATCTTTCAGTCCGCCATTTTGCCCATCAATTAACCAACAATTTTCAAAAAGTAAGCCTTTTTGTTGATTAGTCATTGTAAAATCAAGTTCTTTGAGAAACCCATAAGCAGCACTATAATCGGAATTATTTGCTGGTGGAAATAAGTCTGGTAATAGTAATATAGCTTCTAAACTGTGGGGAATATCCACAAAGTATTTGCTAAATAACCACCGCAATAGACGAGCTAATTCAAAAGATATACCTCTAGAAATTTGCTCTTTAGCTGAAAGCATAAAATATATTCTATGCTGCTTGTTGATATCAATTCCTGCTCTTTTTGCTGCGGTTGTTTCTGGAGAATTATAACTGGTGTTCAGTAATTCAATTAATAAAGATTGTAATTTGCCTGTTGCTTGTTTAAATTGGTTGCGAATTTGATTTACAGAGTTTAGTTGACTGGAAATTTTTTCTTTATCTGATTTTTCTGGATGAATTGACTGTAAATCAGATTTAAAATCAAAGCTCATTCCATCCCAAGTCAAGCTATAAACTTGCAGTAAACTACCTTGAGTGGGGGAATAACGTTGAAGTTGTTTTTGAATTGCTGCACAGAAAACAGCACTGTAAGGATCGAGGGCAAAGATAATAGTTGGTTTAGGCATAATGCCAATTTCAAATTATTAAATAAAGAGTTAAAACATGGAATCTAATTCTTCTAGATAGGCTTCAATTTCTTGAATTTCTAGCTCTACCTGTTCTTTGATCTGAGTATTGACATTGGCAGCATTATTTAACTGATACTTGATACTCTTAATATACCCATTTAAAATAGATTTAGATTTTTCTTCGTCATCATGAGTAATTTGATCAACTTTATCAGAAATTTCCTGTACTAAAGCTGAGTTTCTTTTAAAGCTCTGAAATGCTAATTTCCGATTTTCTCCCAATGGCAAAACTTGACCTTCTAATTTTTTGGCTTGCTCTGTATAAACAAAGTATTGTTTCTTCTGATTAGAAATCAATTTTTGATTCACAATCAGTCCATAATGCTCAACTAAAGCCAAAGCAAACCAACGCAATGCCCCACCGTCGTCTTCTGGGGGAATTAAATTAGGCAAGTTATTCCACTTCCGATCTAGATGTTTAAAGACCTTATTGGGATCTAAATAAGCCTGTTCCATATCTCTGACACCGTTAAGAGCAAATAAAGGAATACCTACCTCAACTCTAAATAAAGTCACTTTATGAGGTTCACCAGTTGGTACAAAAGAAGGATTATCTCTCCCTTTTGGTAACCGATTAACTAATGGAGGATTACTAAAAATAGTATTATTACTTTCAACACCATAGTAATAAAATTCTGTTATTAAGTGTTGCTGCTGCACGGGAATTTCCGCTTCTTCATATTGCCAGAGAGGAACTGCCAATTTCCCCAATTGCTCCAAATCTTTACCCGCATCTTCTGCATTACTATTTGCTAATACCTCCTCAATTGTCATGCTGGTAAGTGGGTAATAAATTTCATCCACAAATGCCAAAATCTCAGCTTTGATATCTTCTGCTTTTTTATCAGACCAATTCGTTAACGTTTGCGACTTTTCTCGATACCACCGGATAAAATCTTCTCCACTAACTTTCGGTCTTTTTGATTGCAGGTTGACTCGCTGGATAGTGTGAATAAAAGGATTATCACTATTACCTTGACGACTCACTTCACTATAACTTTGTTCTATATCTTGGTAGATTCTATCTAGGTTAATACGAATGCGGTTACACTTTTCTTGAATTTCCTCTACTTTAGTTCGCAAAATTCCATAAAGTTCTGCTGCTTTATCGCACCGCTTCCAATGTAAATAAAGTTTCCATTTTTGATCAGCCCTTTCTTTGAACCGTTGACAAGCTGCTTGCACATTGTTTTTATTCACAAACCAAGTTTCAGCAACTTCTTTAATTTTCTCTTCCTGTGGTTCTAGTTTCAATAAATTATATTGATATTGTGCTTCTTGGGATTTTTTCTGAACACTTTGTTGCAATTCATCGAGATTTTTCGTTAATTTGGCCGCAAATTGTCCTGCATAAGCTAAACCATTAGGACGGTTAATTGCTCGCTCGTACCAAGTAGAAATAGCTTCGGTAACACTCTGTTCTAAACGATAATAATTCACTCCTAACTCTTGAGCAGTGCGTTGTTCCATCTGATCCATCTGCCGCTTATATAGTTCCTTAATTGTTGGTAAAGCAGTCCGATCAAAACGCATTTCTCCCATTCTCAACTCAGGCTTAATTTTGCCACCTTGATTACTTTCAATTAATGACTCCAAAACCGTCACATCTGCTAATTTAGCATCTTGGAAAAAACGGGTAATTTCACTTTCTAAATCAATACCTTGAGCAGATGCTATCAACTCATTAGCCACAAATTTTTGAGCGTCTTCTAGTTTCATCCGCTCATACTGTTGTGTTGGCAAAGTTAAGGCTGCAAATCCAAAACTACAATAATTGATTTTGCGTCCTCGCACTTTTTCCGCAGTTGCCAAATAAGCTCGTAAATTATCAGCCACGTTAGCAGCATCTAAACCAATTTGTGAACCAATTTGAACATATAGACCATCAGCAACTAAGTTTAATAAATCATCAGGACGACCAATTACAGTCCCCTTTTTATTAATCCCATCAATTACAAATACCGTATCAAATGGGGGACGGTCAGCCTTAACTTTAAACCCACCATAATCAATTTCCATTGTATTACTAGGTGACAGTCCCCACAGATACTCTATTTCTTTAAGAGCGCCATAGGCATTTGATTTCACCATGTTGGTTTGGGGAAGATTAGCAAATACTCTCGGTAACACAAATACCGCTGTAATATTAGAAAAAGTATTCAGGCGTTGTTGCGCTAAAAATGCCACATCTAAAAATGTACCGCTACCAGTTCCCCCAGCTAAACTACCGACAATAATAATTTCTACCCCATCACGATTGGAAACTTGAAAGTTATCTGAAAACGCTTGTTTATTAGTACGAATTTCACAAACAGAATTAATAGCTTGGCCAATTAAACTATTAATATCACCAACTTTAGCGAATAATGCTAACCTACCTCTTGCCCGAATTTGTCCAGCACCATTGACAATACCGTGAGATGGAATTTCCTTTGGCCACCATTCCTTTATGTGATCGTTACCAACGATAATTCTGCCAGGATCGGCAACAGAAATAGGATAGATTTCATTTGGTTCTAAAACTACTGTCTTACCATCTGGTGATTTTTCTCGACTTTGGATGTTTTCAGTAGTATCAATAGAGAGAAACCTGATAATTTCTGGGACTGAACCGTAAACATCTATAAATCGCTTTTTCAGCTTTAGCACAACCCCATAACCTGTACCACCTAAACCGATGACAACGGTAGGACGAAAAACAACTGTGGGACGGGACATTGAATCTCCTCTGATTATTATTTAAAAGTTGCCTTCCCCAGTGTTTTGCTCAAAGGGGCGTTGATTTTCATTCCAGTAATATCGTAGCTTAATGTTACCAATTTCAATTATATCCTGATCGTATAGTTCCGTAGTAGTTATTTCTGCATTATTGATAATAATGTTACCTTTAATCAAGGTTAAATAAACTTTCTTTTTGCCTAACTGCCAAGTTATAGTTAACTCAGCATCATTGTCAATTGGGGAAATTGCGGGTATTAACTTACTCAAGTTTACTTTATTCGCTTGCAGTTGAGTAAGACTGATAAATTGATCTTCTGGTGATTTTGGCAAAGGTGCAATTATTTCTAATTCACCTTCTAAGTGATTACGGGTGCGGATATCTTGAACTAATTCCCAAGGGGTTTTACGCTGAATTAAACACACTACAATCAGAACTATTAATAATAGGAGTAGGAATAAAAGTAACCAAATTATTATTTTTCTTTCCAGTGGCATAAATACATTCAGATTAACTTCGGTATTAATAGGATTAACAAGAGAATTATCTGGAGTTAAGACTAAAGTTAAAGTTTTTTTACCTTCAGAACTATTATCAAATACCTGCAACTGGACAGGAATTTTATTCTCACCCACTGACAAAAATATATTTTGTGTAGATGGACTTAAAGAAATATCTTTGGTATGGTCTTGAAACTGTAAATTAGCTGTTCCTGACTTATTGCTATTAACCACCAAGCTTTGAGAATTAGTAGTTTGTCCTGCTTCTACAGAACCAAAATCTAGACTCTTTGGCTGTACGTCTATTAGCCATTTGATTTCTACAGGTAATTCAATAGGAATTGGTGATATTGATTTATCTGTTGAAGCCAATACCAAGCGGATGTTTTTAGTTCCACCTTCTGCATTTGCGGGAATTTTTAACTGTATGGGAATAGATGTAGATTGATTCGCAGCTAAATTAATTTCTCTATCTGGTGTAATTAAACTAATACCACCTTGATTTGGATCTTCTAGTTTAACTTTTACCTTAGCGTTAACATTACTCATACCATTAATATTAAAAGGTTGAGTAGTGCTACCAGGTGATACTGGTTGTGTGTTATTTATAGGTACATCAATATCCAATTTTGGTTTAATTAAAACTGGTCGGATACTTTGCGCTAATTGGTTAAGTTTTGCTCCCCCCGGATCTCTTAATACTCGTCCTTTTTGACACAATGCGGGATTATTGGCAAAATCGTTGAGTTGTTTTTCGTGTTCTTTTAGTCCTAAAGAAACAAAAAATACATAGGGCTTACATTGTTGCTGTTGTAATAATTGGGTGTTGCTAGGAATAGTAACAGGATTAGGAATACCCCGGACATCTTCTAATCCATCTGTTAAAAATACTATACTCACAGTTCTGCTTAAAGCATTGCTACGTTGATTTAATTGGGCAGAATGCTTTAAAGCTGCTTGTACTGCTTTGCCTGTATGAGTCCGCATCCCATTAGCTGCGAGCGCGTTAATTATTTGCTTAAATTTGCCTCTATCCTTATTATTAGTGATGGCAATATTTTGGGTTTTTAATTGGACATCTTGATCAAATGTATAAAGAGTAACTGTATCTCCGACTCTGGTAGTGTTAATAAAATCAGTAATAGAATTTTTGACTTGACTAAATATATTTTTTGTCCCCCCGACTCCACGCATGGAGGCAGAAGTATCTATTACTACAATCCAATCAATTCCTCCTGTTTGCGTAGTTTGAGCAAATGTCGGGTAAATGCAAGAAATTGATACTAAAGTTACAGCAGCAGCACCCTGGTATAATATATGCTTTAAATGCTGCTTAAATTTACCAAAACCCATTATATATCTCCGATAATTAAATGTGTGTGGCTTAAAACCCTGATAGAGCCGTTTTATGGAACATCTTTACATTCTTTTTTAGAGATATCTATCAATAGACATCTCCAGCTTGATCAGTTTGGATTCACTAAATTATTGAGCAGGATTGAACAAGTAATATTGCATAGAAAAAAGCTTTTATATAATTCAAAAGAGATTGTACTCTAAATTGAGAGTTTTGAGGAGATTGCTGGGAAAAAATCTCCACTGTTCGTTAATCTTAGTTGGGCTTGATCAATTCCCAAGCATGAAGTATAAAAATACATTTTCTCTTATGCTTGAACATCCTTCACCCTTCATCCTTTACACTTAATACTTCTTTAGTCAAGCCCTAGTTATCAAAATTCTACATCCTTAAATATATAGAAGTGTTAAATCCAGTGAATATCTTTCTTCATCGCTATCAAATACCCAATAGATGTGGTAAATTTATTCTTCCCCTAGACAGACGTAGATAATCTGATGACAGCTTTGAATCTGACAATGATCAAGAACGGAGATTTTCTACCGCACTTTTTGTTTCTAGTCACTCATAGCTTACCGGATCAGAAGCCCTAGAAACTCTAGAAACTGCCTTGCTCAAAGAAAGCTAGTCTGAATTAGATTAACTTTTATAAAAGTCCTGACTTCATCCTCATGACAGTATCAAGCCTCAGAAAAATATTTACTGGTTTTACCTCCTCAATTCTAGGGATTTAGATCAAATTTTCATTGGAATATGAATTTTAAATTTAAAAAATATTTTGCTATTATTATTTCATGCTATTATTTAATAGAAAATTACGAACTAGCAAAATCAGAAACATAACCGCATAAGCACGGCTAACACTTCTGTTGTTTTTTCGTAGTGTAGAGACTAGAAAATTCCTGTCTCTAATAGCAGAATAAAAGGGTGTATGTCCGTTAGACCGCATACAAATACTATGCTGTATTCAGCCAAAAAAGATTATTGGTGCAAACCCATAACTCAAAGGCCAGAAAATAAGCATTGAATGTGAGAAACCTGTAATTTATTGGCTCTACGCGGCAGTTCCTCTATTTGGGGAAATCCCAAAACCGGACTGCTTTAACTTTTTTGGAGTAGAACTAACCTGATTTGTAAAGGTGGCTTGAAGTTACACCGCTACAGTAGCGCCCAAAGAGAAAATAATTTAATTTCTGATGGCCAATGATGGTTAAAAATGCCGTAAAATTACTGAAATAAATGTCTGT
>JANMGZ010000342.1:0-6920 GCA_031374905.1 Dolichospermum sp. OTE_70_metabat_362_sub | reverse complement strand
GAAGAATGGGCATGGGCAGATATGGTGATTTTCTCCGCCATGATTGTCCAAAAACAAGACTTACTTGAGCAAATTCGGGAAGCGAAAAAACGCGGTAAGTTGGTAGCTTTGGGTGGTCATTATCCTACCTCCACACCCCATGAAGTCGAAGCCGCAGGGGCAGATTACCTGATTCTGGATGAAGGGGAACTGACTTTACCCATGTTTGTGGAAGCAGTCAAACGAGGGGAAAAATCTGGAGTTTTCCGGGCTGCTGAAAAACCTGATGTTACCAGTACACCGATTCCCCGCTTTGATTTATTAGAGTTTAATGCCTATGATATGATGTCGGTGCAGTTTTCGCGGGGTTGTACCTTCCAGTGCGAATTTTGCGACATCATTGTTTTATATGGACGCAAACCCAGAACTAAAACACCTGCACAACTTTTAGCCGAATTAGATTATCTCTATGATTTGGGTTGGCGACGGGGTGTGTTTATGGTGGATGATAACTTTATTGGCAACAAGCGGAATGTGAAATTGTTGCTAAAAGAGTTAAAAGTTTGGATGGCAGATCATCAATATCCTTTCAATTTTGACACAGAAGCTTCCATTGATTTGGCGCAAGACGCAGAGATGATGGAGTTGATGGTTGATTGTGGATTTAAAGCCGTATTTTTGGGGATTGAAACTCCAGATGAAGATAGTTTACAACTAACTAAGAAATTTCAAAATACTCGCAGTTCCTTAACTGAGTCTGTAGAAACCATTATTAAAGCTGGACTGCGGCCAATGGCTGGGTTTATTATTGGTTTTGATGGTGAAAAAGCGGGTGCAGGCGATCGCATTGTCCGTTTTGCAGAGTTAGCAGCCATCCCTTCTACTACCTTTGCGATGTTACAGGCGTTACCAAATACCGCTTTATGGCATCGGCTGACAAAAGAAGGCAGATTACGGGAAAATCAAGACGGGAATATCAATCAAACTACATTGATGAATTTCATTCCTACTCGTCCTCTGGAAGAACTGGCTAGAGAATATATTGAAGCTTTCTGTGCCTTATATGACCCTGCTGCTTATCTAGATCGCACCTATCGCTGTTTTTTGATGTTAGGTTCTCCCAAATATACAGCACCGGCAAAAATGCCAGAATGGGTAGTTGTCAGAGCTTTACTAATTGTAATTTGGCGACAAGGTTTTAAACGAGAAACTCGCTGGAAATTCTGGCATCATTTATTTAGTATTCTCAAGCATAACCCCAAGGTGATTGAACAATACGTTTCCACCTGCGCTCACATTGAGCATTTTATGGAATATCGGCAAATTGTCCGCGATGAAATCGAAAGTCAATTAGCCGCGTATTTAGCCCAAGGTGCAGAAACACCTTATGTACCAGTTAAGGAAAAAGTCGAAGTTGTAGTTTAATAATACCAATATTCCCGACTTCTCCTCAGATCCCCGACTTCTTTGAGAAGTCGGGGATCTATCTCGTGTATAACCCACATTCCGCAGATTTGACTCAGATTATTGATATTTTTGAAAAATCGAAGTCTTTATCTTTAATACTCAGTCTAATTTCTTTAAATTTCACTGCATTCTGTTAATTTATATTTATACTAAGTTTTAGTTTTCTTTGAAAATAATGAAACCAAATAAACAAACAGTGATTTGTTTTGTATTTAAGATTAAAGTATGAAGTGTTCTTATTTCATATTCGTACTTTACAGGATAAATTTTAATTTCTTATCCTCTACGCCAATTAAATCTCAAACCATGCAATTAATTCTCTACAGCAAACCCGGTTGTCATCTCTGTGAAGGCTTACAAGAAAAACTAGCACAAATCAAAAATATCAGTTTCGATTTAGAAGTTCGGGATATTACCACCCGTGATGATTGGTTTGCAGCATATCAATATGAAATTCCTGTACTGCATTTACATACTGGTGACGGTAAAGAAAAAATAATACCTCGTCCTTCTCCTCGTCTGAGTGTGGAACGGTTGGAAAAAATGTTAAGTGATTATGTGAAAACTGCTTAATTATACTTACCTTACCTTTACAGGAGCTTGTAATAGTTCAATATCTCGAATTAACAGTATCCCTGGACTTTCAAATTTAACGCTGATTTGAATGTTCATAGGATCTGTTTCTTTCTGAAAATGAGCGCGGACTTCATAGAACCAGAAATCATCATTCACTGAAACACCTTTACTCCAGCTTCGGATGGTTGTCCACTGTCCTTTTTTACTTAAACCTAAACTTACATTAATAGATTGTGCTGAATTTACAGCTTTGGCATAGAACTGACAAGCAAGAACGCATTCTTGAAGGTTGGGTTCTGGGACTTCAAACAAGATCACATTCCGCAGAGGTTCTGTCGAATTGAAAAAATTTTGATTTTCATCCTTATAGGCTTCTATCTGCAAATTTTCTCCTACAACGGCAATAGCTCCTTTTGTAACTGTAGGTTCTGTGATTGGAAATTTATAAATCTGTGTAAAAGGTTCTGCGGGTTCAGGAATAGCAAGACGTTTTTCTAGTTCACTAACTGCTTCCTTAACTTTAGATCCGACAAAATCTTTCAAGTTGTTAAATAGCTCGTCAAACATAGCAAAATTCTCCGTGTATTTGGGGTTTATTGCCCTTATTATTAAAAGATAAGGGAAAACTATCTAAAAATATGAGTAGCCAAATCACAATTACTCTACCAGATGACGTTTATCAAAAAGCTGAACACTTCGCACGTTTAGCAAACCGGGATTTAGCCAGCGTCTTAGTTGATACTATCCAGTTTTCTATCCCACCTATTAGTCTAGAAGCAACAACCCTTGAACCTGTATCAGCACTTTCTGATCAAGAAGTTTTAGCTTTGACAGAATTACAAATGGAATCGGAAGAAGATATTCGTTTAAGTGAGTTACTGGATAAACAACAAGCTGGTATTGTTACAGAATCAGAACATTCTGAATTACAAACACTAATGCAAATTTATCAAGAAGGACTTTTGCGAAAAGCTACTGCATTAAGTGAAGCTGTCAAACGTGGATTAATAAAAGAGTTAGGTGTGTGAGTTCTAGTCAAATTTCTGAAGAAGTTCGGGTGAGGGTGCGAAACCAGGCTAATCATCAATGTGGTTACTGTATTAGTCTGCAAAAGTATGTATTGGGTATTTTAGAGATTGATCATATTATTCCCAAAGCTAAAGGTGGCACTGATAACGAAGAAAATTTATGGCTTGCTTGTAGACTATGCAACGGATACAAAGGTACTCAAACTCATGGTCTAGATCAAGTTACTGACAGCAAGGTAAAACTATTTAATCCTCGTCAACAAACATGGTCACATCATTTTGCTTGGACTAACAATGGTACACATATCATAGGATTAACGGCCTGTGGTCGTGTTACGGTTTTAGCTTTACAACTTAATAATATCTACGCAGTGACTGTGAGACAAGCCTGGGTTTCTGCTGGTTGGCATCCACCTGAAGACGTTTTCTAAATTCTGTTGTATTTCTCCCAATAAACAAAAAATAATGTTTAAATAAGCGCAAGACAAGCTTGTGGCGAGGTTCACCAGATGAAATTACGGGAATTACTAGCGGCTGTAGATGGGATTGAGTCTATAAATATACCAGATATTGATATTCAAGGACTTAAAACTAATTCCCATGCTTGTACTGCGGGAGATTTGTTTATTGGAATGCCAGGAACTAGAGTAGATGGTGGAGAGTTTTGGCCGAGTGCTTTGGCTGCTGGTGCTGTAGCGACGATTATTTCCTCGGAAGCAATTCAAAAAAATCCGCCTACACCAAACTCTATAGTGATTAGTGCTGATAATATGACCAAGGCTTGCGCCCAAATAGCCGCAGCTTTTTATGGTTATCCGGGACAAAAACTGAAAATGGTGGGTGTGACGGGGACAAATGGTAAAACTACCACAACTCATTTGATTGAATATTTCTTAACTCACGCTAATTTACCGACGGCTTTAATAGGCACACTTTACACGCGCTGGCCTGGTTTTGAAGAAATCGCTGTTAATACTACGCCTTTTGCTGTGGATTTGCAGCAGCAACTAGCTAAAGCCATGAATGCTGGTTGTGAAATCGGGGTAATGGAAGTCAGTTCTCACGCTTTAGCTCAGGGTAGAGTATTAAGTTGTGCTTTTGAGGTGAGTGTATTTACCAATCTCACCCAAGATCATTTAGACTATCACTTGGATATGGAGGATTATTTTGCCGCGAAAGCGTTGTTATTTAGTCCTAATTATCTACATGGAAAGGCAATTATCAATGCTGATGATGCTTATGGTAAAAGGATAATTGCGTCCTTGAGTCCAGAACAGGTTTGGACTTATAGCGTTAATGATCATACCGCAGATTTTTGGATGAGTGATTTAAGTTATCAACCAAATGGTGTCAGTGGAATTTTACATACTCCTAAAGGAAATGCAGATTTTAGTTCACCTTTGGTTGGTCAATATAACTTAGAAAATCTTTTAGCTGCGGTGGGTGCGGTTGTCGAGTTGGGGTTAGATTTGCAATTGGTAGCAAATGCCATTCCTGAGTTTCCCGGTGTTCCTGGACGCATGGAACGGGTGCAAATTAGTCCACAGCAAGATATTAGCGTGATTGTAGATTATGCCCATACTCCCGATAGTTTGGAGAATTTGCTGAAAGCTGCCCGGCCGTTTATTCCTGGTAAAATGATTTGTGTATTTGGTTGTGGAGGCGATCGCGATCGCACTAAACGTCCGAAAATGGGTAAAATAGCCGCTGAACTCGCCGATTTAGCGATAGTGACATCAGATAACCCCCGTACGGAAGACCCAGAAAAAATATTACAGGATGTGCTGGCAGGTATTCCTAATATAGTACAGCCAATGGTGATCAGCGATCGCGCCACCGCAATTCGTACCGCCATTTTACAAGCTCAACCTGGAGACGGTATATTATTAGCCGGTAAAGGTCACGAAGACTATCAAATTCTTGGCACTGAAAAAATCCACTTTGACGACAGAGAACAAGCGCGAGAAGCCTTACACCAAAGAATAAATAGCCAGAATTAGCTGATAAGGGTGGGGTTTCCTCACCCTTATTTCTTTTTGCGCCTCTGCGCCTCTGCGTGAAACAGATTCATCCTCTTACACTTGATGACTCACTTGCAAAGGCAAGAAAATTGTTAACACTTCTCCATTTTGAGGACGTTGACGGACAATCAACTTTCCACCAATTGCTTGAAACAAATGCTTAGTTGCTGCCATATTTAAACTAATTACTCCTGTTTCCGGTTGAAACATTAATAATTGACCTAAAGATTTACGAATTGGTGGTGTTGTTGTATGGCCTTTATTTTGACAATCAAACTGGGGAGATAATTGTAACTTTAGTTGATCACCAGCAGGAATTACTTGGACTTGAATACAACTACCAGAAGGCAAACTGCGAGTAAAATTTTCTATTAAACCAGTGAGTACCCGGTCCAGCATCGCCGGATTACTAACTACGGTGGGCAATTGCTGCGGTAAAACCACATTTAAAGTTAAATTACGGCGATTTGCTGCTTGTTGCCAACGGGGAATACTTTGTTGTAGAACTTCATCTAAACACATTGGCGTTAGTTGGGAATTAGTAAATTTTGAAGGTTGTGATAAATTTTCTAATTCGGCTGCTTTAAATAATAGTTCCATCCGGTCAATTTGCTCAGTACATTCATGATCAATAACTTCTAAACGACTAATCACATTAATAGGTAAATCCTGCCGTTTTAATAGCAACCGTGTCATCATCCGAATAGTTGTTAATGGAGTGCGAACTTCATGGGCAAAGGCTTGGAGTAATTCTACGTCAGAACGAGATGGAGATTTTGGCTGTGGAGTAGGTGAATGACAATGTGATGAATTATGTGTAACTGGATTATTTTCTGTAATAGTTAACTCTTGAAGTAGTAACTGACTAAATTGAATTATAGTATGATAATCTGGTACAATTGAAGGGTAACTTTGCACCTTAATATCTAAATCAGCAAACAATTCTGGATTAGTTAAAACTACCCTAGCCCCTAAAGATTGCCAAGCTTTTCGGACTACTTCTGGTTCAAAAGAAAACAAAAATTCTTTTTTACCATTTTCATGTTCTGCCAAAACTAAAACTAATCTAAACTTATCTGTGAATACTAAACAAAACTGTTCCGCACCCAGAGGATCAGCCGGTAATAAAGGTAAAATAGACTCTTGAAAAGTAGGATTATGGGAAGTATTTGTTTCTATATTATTAATATTGTGTGCCATTTCTGACGACATCATAAATGGCATCAACGCCAAAGGGTTAAAGGGTTTTGCTGTAAAAGTTACCGTTTGTAACCGTTGCGTTAATTGTGGGTGACTAAATAAAGGTGCAGGTGCAGCTAATATCAAACCTGGAGTAACATTAAGCGAAGTTGTGGCTAAAGTTTTCAACAGCAGATTTTCTGTAGCTGCGAGACTGACACGCCATTGCTGTTCAGCTTTGGCTGTGGAACACTCAGCGATATGAGATTGACTTTCCGATAAAACTTCTTTGAGACTTGGCAAAATCCATTGGTACACAGGTTTTCACCTCTTGATTGCTTTAGCAGCTAACGGTGGCTATAGTAGACATTGCACGGTATATGTATGAGATTATAGTCATTGGTGTGAAGACAGAAAGTAGTATAACCGAACAATTCAGGTGCAATTTCCTCTCTTGTGAGATATTTTGAGAAAATGGGAGGGAGAAATCAAGAAGAAAGAGTCACCGAATCAGGAGTCAGAAGAAAATTACCCAGTCCCCGTTACCAATCTAGGAAAAGATGCGGCTGAGTCTCCACAATAGAGAATATAGAGATAGTGGCTATCTGTGAGCATCAAACCGTCAATATTCTATAGCCATGTGTACAATTAAGTTGGCTCTTTTCAATAA
>JANMGZ010000393.1:0-6350 GCA_031374905.1 Dolichospermum sp. OTE_70_metabat_362_sub | reverse complement strand
CTTGCTGTTAGTTGAGTAAACAATTCGGTGTCCCAAATGATACCGTATTTGATCACCTCTGCCATTCCTGCCCGAAATTCCCTCGCGGGGAGGGTTTTTAAGACTGCTGGGTCAATTAACACTAAACTGGGTTGATGAAATGCACCAATCAAGTTTTTGCCGTGGGGATGATTTACACCGGTTTTACCGCCAATGGCTGAGTCCACCATTGCGAGAAGACTGGTAGGAACTTGGACTACGTTGATGCCTCTGAGCCATGTGGCGGCGGCAAAGCCTGTCATATCACCAATTACACCTCCACCTAAGGCGACCATTGTTGAAGAGCGTTCTAGGCGATTTTCCAGGGCGATATCGTAGAGTTTTTGAATGGAGTTGAGGGTTTTGTAGCGTTCACCTGGGGGTAGGTTGTAATTGACAACTTCAAAGCCGGCATTTTGTAAGGATGCGATCGCTCTTTCGCCATAATATTTAAATATCATCGGGTTGGAAACTAGCAATACCTTTTTACTTAGTTTCAAACTTGCCATTTGCTCACCTAGTTGATCTAAACTCCCAGGTGCAATGGTAATATCATAAGATTTTTCAGGTATATCTACTTTAATTACAGAACTCATTCCCTAACCCTAATATAATCACTCGTCCGGGTATTTTACCCCAAGTTGACAACCTATTTTCTATTCCCTGTTCCCTTTCATAATTATTGATGATTGAATAGAAATAAGTAACTAATTTGGAGAAACACAAATGGCTGTAGTTGAATATATTGTCTTTTTAGGCTTGTTTATGGGTGTAGCCGTTGGCTTGTTATTTGGTCTGCGTTCCGCTAAAGTTCTTTAATTAAGTAGGTTGGGTTGACGCAAGGAAACCCAACATTATTAGGACTTACGCATGATTTACGGAATAACGAACCACAGAGGCACAGAGGACACGGAGAAATGAGAGTTTGGGGGATATTTTGCGTAAGTCATGATTATCATTTTTTTGTTGGGTTGCGCTGTGGTTTAACCCAACCTACTTCTATTTCACCATTACCGGAGTTGGTGTTTTTTCCTGCTTTTGAAATGGGGGACGCATTTCCAAACCTAGCAAGTTCAACATTTCTTTATCTGCGTCATAATCAGGACAGGGAGTTGTCACCGTCAACATTTTATTATCATCGCTGGAGAAGATAGAATTTGCACCAGCCATGAAGCATAAAGCTTGTTCTACTTGGGAAAGTCTCGCTCTACCTGCACTTAACCGCACGTCAGATTTAGGCATAATAATTCTAGCAGTCGCAATCATCCGCACAACATCCCAAATAGGGACATCGGGTTGATTTTCTAAAGGTGTACCGGGAACTTGGGACAGAATATTGATGGGTACAGATTCGGGATGAGGTTGTAAATTTGAGAGTGTGTGTAACATTCCCACTCTGTCTGCGACATTTTCCCCTAAACCGAGAATACCGCCCGAACATACGGTAACATTAGTTTGTCGAACATTGGCAATTGTATTCAGGCGATCGCCATAAGTTCGAGTTGTAATTACAGTGCTGTAATATTCCTCTGAGGTGTCGAGATTGTGGTTATAAGCATATAATCCCGCATCCTCTAACCGCTTTGCCTGATTTTCTGTCAGCATTCCCAAAGTACAGCATACCTCTAAACCCATCCCAGTTACGTCTTTGACCATATCCAGAACTTCCTCAAATTGGGAATTATCCCGAACTTCCCTCCACGCAGCGCCCATACAAACCCGACTAACACCGCTTTCTTTCGCTGTTTTGGCAATATTCATCACTGTTGCTTTTTCTAACAGTGCTTCGGGTTTTACCTCGGTTTTGTAGCGAGAAGATTGAGCGCAGTAACCGCAATCTTCTGGACAAGCACCAGTTTTAATGGAGATAAGTTTACAAACTTGTATTTGTTCGGGTTTGTGATATTGACGATGAACTGTAGCGGCTTGATAAATTAGTTCTAGAAATGGTGTATTATATATTGTCAATATTTCTGTTGGTTGCCAATTGTAACGTATTCCCACCGTGATTATCCTTTTTGTACTCTTGCGGTTTAATTTTTAATTAGTATAGCTGTTCTTAAAATATTTACATTTGAGTATATGACATCAGAGCCACCAATTCTGACAAGCGATCGCCTATTATTAAGAATGGCAGTGATGGAGGATATTCCCTACATACTCAAATATTTTACAGAAAACAAAGAATATCTTACGCCATTTTATCCTAAATGGGATGAAAATTTTTTTACTCACGATTATTGGGAGTATCAAGTAGAAACAAGTTTTTGGGAATTTGTGAACAATTATTCATTAAAACTATTTATTTATCGAAAACACCAACCTAGAAAGGTTTTAGGAACTGCTAATTTTAACAACTTTGTTTATAGTGCTGCTCAATTTTGTCAGTTAGGATACAGTTTAGCAGAATCAGCACAAGGTTATGGTTACATGACAGAAGCCTTATCTATTTCCACGAACTATATTTTTCAAGAATTAAATCTGCACCGCATTATGGCCAATTATATGCCACATAATCGCCGTAGTGGTAATGTTCTTAAAAGGGCTGGTTTTGTCGTTGAAGGATATGCTAGAGATTATTTAATGATTAATGGTAAATGGGAAGATCATATTTTCACAAGTTTGACAAATCCCCATTGGCGACCAAATTTATAATACTCCAGATCCCCGACTTCTCCAAGAAGTCGGGGATCTATACTCCTAGTCCGTCAGCTTTTTGTCTATGATTAAATAAATATCAATTAAGCGTAATTATAATGACTCTAGATGAAACTCCCAATCACACCCATTTTACTAATCCTTTACTTACCCTCAACTATGAACCAGCTATAGAGTCTCTAGGTAATGATTACTATGATCAAGTTGTCGCAGAAGAATTTCCCCAACATATTCTCCGTTGGCGTAATGATGCACTATTACCACGTTTAGGACTTGATCCTCAAGTAGTTAAAGACGAAGATTTTATTCACGCTTTTGGTAAATTTGAACAACGAGAACCCCTATTAGCACTGCGTTATCACGGTTATCAATTTGGACAATATAACTCCCAATTAGGTGACGGTAGAGGCTTTCTTTATGGACAAGTGCGGGGTATTGATGGGGAATTGTACGATTTTGGTACAAAAGGTTCGGGAAGAACCCCCTACTCGCGCGGTGGTGACGGAATGCTAACACTTAAAGGAGGGGTGCGCGAAGTTCTCGCCGCTGAAGCACTTCATCGTTTAGGTGTTCGTACTTCTCGCTGTTTAAGTATGATTGAAACAGGTTTAGGTCTGTGGCGCGGTGATGAACCTTCTCCAACTCGTTCTTCTGTAATGATCCGCATGAGTAAATCTCATATTCGTTTTGGTACTTTTGAACGATTAAACTATTTTAAAAGACCTGATTTAACTCAAAAACTGTTAGATCATGTCATTGAACAGTATTATCCTCACTTACAGGCTGAAAATGATAATTATGCTTTATTTTATGCTGAATTAGTCCAGCGTATCGCTGAATTAGTAGCCCAATGGATGGCTGCGGGTTTTTGTCATGCAGTTTTGAATACTGATAATATGTCAATTACTGGGGAAAGTTTTGATTATGGACCTTATGCGTTTATTCCTACTTACGATCTCCAATTTACTGCGGCATATTTTGATTATTATAAACGTTATTGTTATAGTCAGCAACCAGGGATTTGCAAGTTGAATTTAGAACTTTTGCAAGAACCTTTAAAGGCAATAATTCATCAAGGTGATTTAGATATTGCTTTATCTAAGTTTGCTGAATATTATCAAGCTGAATATCGGGCTTTGATGTTTAAAAAATTGGGTTTTGCAGATTTACAATTAGCGGAAGCTGATGAATTTTTGCGGTTAACTATTACCTTTTTACATGATAGTCAAGTTGGTTATCATCAATTCTTTGCTGATATAGCGGCTACCTTTTCTAGTAAATGGCGAGATGATCCAGCTTTGGTGATGGATGGTTCTGAAATTATTCCCCCACTAGGAACATCAGCAACCTTCGATAATTGGTGTTTCCTCTATCATAAAATCCTCAATCATTTTGATCTTGATCAAATGGATGAAATTCACAAAACTTTGATTGAATCTAATCCAAAAACGGCGTTATTAAGACCTGTAATTGAGTCTGTTTGGGAACGAATCACTGAAGATGATAATTGGCAACCTTTTTATGATTTAGTAAAAACACTACAGACAGGAAAGTAATTTATCCGTAGGGGCGGGGTTTCCCCGCTCACGAGTCAGGAAATTCGCTTTTTAATCACAAGTATTTAACAGGGAAATAATATGATAAACAAAAAACTAATTGACTATACAATTATTTTACGCCCCGATGATAATGGCACATTTGTTGCTTACGTTCCAGCAATTAAAGGATGTCATGCTTGGGGAAAAACCCATGAAGAAGCTCGTTCAGAGTTAAACCATGTTTTTGAAATGCTATCGGCAGAATATTTAGAGGCTGGTAAATCCCTACCTAATGATATTGAGGTAACTATTGCTTATGCCAGCTAAAGCCAAAACTTTAGAAAAAGTTGCCAAAAAATTAGGCTTTGAGAAACTTCGTCAAAAAGGTAGTCATGCTCGCTGGAAGCATCCTGATGGTCGTGGAACAACTATTCCTATTCATGGAAATGCTGAAATCGGCGGTTGGCTATTCCAGGAAATTCTTAAACAATTAGAAATTACAGAAGATGAATTTAATAATCTCAGATAGGGTTTTTGATTTTTCCAAAACTATGATCAGCATTAATTTCAATTACTAAATCAACTGCTGATGATTTGATTAAAGGATTAATGAATAATTCTGGATGTAAAGAACGCCAAAAATAATTCACAAATTCTTCTATTTCTGCGTCAGACATTCCTGATTTACCAGTAGCAATCATTTGTCTTTCTGCTTGCTTGCGCCATGCTAAAGAATAACGGTAATCTGTCGGATAAAGAACTATTAAACTATCTAATTGTTCCCAAAGTGGTAAATAATTTTTCAGTTGATGATTCATATCCGAAGCAAATTGTCTATCTACGTCTGTAAGAATAGGTGGTGGTGGAGTTAATAATGCTTGGGGAGGAATTGGTTTCACACCCACAAACCAACCTTCAAACAGAACAATATCTATAGGATTTGTGATAATCTCAGGAGTAGTGCGATCGCCTGCACCTCCATGAGCAGATTTATCAAATCTAGGAACTATCACAGGACTCTTGCTTTGGTGAATCTGATCGAGTACAATTAAAGCTAGGTGAATATCGTGGGTTCCGGGCGGACCACGCCAAACCAAACGGGAATCTTGCTGCATTAAAGCCAAGCGATCGCTATAAGTTTTATATAAGTCATCCAAAGACAAACTTAAAGTCCGATATCCTAACTGCTGGAGAATCAAACCTAGTATCTGGGACATTGTGGTTTTACCAGTACCTTGTGCGCCTAGAATTCCCTGGACAAAAGGTTTCCCTAACTGTTGCTTTTGTGCTGCAATTTTCATTCCCAAAGGTAGCCACAAATCCCACAATACCTGTAACATTGCTTGGGGTTGAGTTTTTAGGGTAGTTTGACAAAATTGACTAAAATCAGGGAAAACTAACTTCAGTAAATCCCCTCTTTTTTGGATAACTTCAACTACATTATCAGAGGTAATATTAAACTCCTTTGCTTGTAAAGGGTCTACTAATGCTGCGGCTTGTGCTAATACGTGCCAAGATGTGTCTGTTGTCAAAATTTTACTTAGCCATTCGCTACTCATAAAATCACGAACCCAGTTTTAACGCTTCTAGAAATAGACTGTAGATAAAACCAACCTTGAGATAGTTGAGTGTTTCTACCCAAAATGCTTGGCGAACAAAAAAACTACGACTGTAAAATATTTTACTAGTAATTTCAGTCAATAAAACTAAAAATCCAGCCACTACAATGTCTAATTCTGCCTTTTGTCCAGCGGTTGTTGATACTGCCGATCCCAAAAAAAAGCCAAACAAAAAACTAATTAGTATTAGCGATAACCGCCGCCAAGGATTCAGAAACCATTCACTCAAGCTTCTAAAAATTGTGTCTAATAGATTGTTCAGACGAGTATTTTGCATGGAAACAGAGAACATAAAAAGTCGTTTTGACTTGATGAAACTGGATAATTTATTTTGGATAAACTAAGTAAACCACTCTAATTATCGTTGGGGATCATTTGCAACCATCAGGTTTAGCTTACAAAAAATCTTATTTCTAAATCTATATCATTATGAAAAACTTCCTGTATCGGTATCGTAACTTCATTATCGGTTTTTCTGCATTAGGATTCATGGGGATCATGACAGGATGCTTAGATA
>JANMGZ010000262.1:0-3395 GCA_031374905.1 Dolichospermum sp. OTE_70_metabat_362_sub | reverse complement strand
AAAACTTCTTGTTCAAATGCAACTTGAGCGCGGTTAGTTTTCCCACCGATATATAAAGTTTCACCTTTTTGTAAAGCCCAAATTTGGGAATGGGAAAAATAACTCATCACCACACCTAACATCAATAAAGCAAAGCCAGTATAAACAATAGGAATACCAGGATCATATTTGATTTGTAAACCAGTGCTACCAATGACATCAAGAATTTGTAAATTTACCCCATTTACTGGTATACCCATTCCAGCGCGGACAGTATTAATTAATTTACCTTTGGCATCATAAATCAATACCATGCCTTGCAAATCTTTTGCCAGTATGGAAACACCTTCACTTAAATCAGGTTTTGTTGGCATCCAAGTACCCCAAAGCCTACCTCTACCTTTAGTGTCTAATTGTGCCATTGGTAATTGAAAAACCGGACTTTTATTTAATCTCACCCGAACATTAGAAATTCCCCAATCTGTCTGATAGAAAACTACACCATGATAACGCAGCGGTTTGTTAACATAAATCTTTTCATGGTTAACTTCTTTGCCCTCATTATTCAACACAGACATATCAGAATAAAATTGGTCAATTCCCCCTGTTGGTGTGTAATCAATCCAAAAACGATTGACACGCACAGACCAATCTTTTAGCACATCTTGAGAAGACCAAGCACCAGCATCAACAATATTTTTGACCTGGAATGTATCGCCGCTAGAAATCATTTCTTGAGCCATAAATCCGGTCATTGCTCCCCAAATTCCGCCCAACAAAATGGCAACTATACCAATGTGAACGATGATTGGGCCTAATTTACCAATGATACCTTTACGAGCATAAAGAATATCATCTTTTTCCTGGAA
This sequence comes from Dolichospermum sp. OTE_70_metabat_362_sub, assembly GCA_031374905.1. Taxonomy (GTDB): domain Bacteria; phylum Cyanobacteriota; class Cyanobacteriia; order Cyanobacteriales; family Nostocaceae; genus Dolichospermum. The sequence continues at coordinate 2,547 of JANMGZ010000262.1, read as the reverse complement.
AATTCGATAACTTTTTTGCTGCAAAATAGGCGTAATTGATGGTAAAGAAATACCTTCTAATTCAGCACTTAAAGCTAATTTTGTAAAATTGCGAGGTTCTTCATAATATTTCCACTTTTGAGCCGCTTTCAGGGCTGGCAATTGACGAGTAAAGGTACAAGCTGTTAAGCTAGTTCCAAATAGAACTAATAAACTTAAAAACCACCAAGTTCTATACACATGATCTAATCCAACTACTTGAATTACTTTCCAAGAAAGAAAACCAAATAAAGCGGGATGTTCTGGATAATTAGATTGGTAAAATGCAGGTAATTGTCCCTGTTCAATTACCGTCCCACTAACGCTAAATAGAGCAATTACTAATAATAAAATAATTGCCAAACGTAAATCAGTTAATACAGGCAAAATTTCCCGCCGGATAAACCGCCCAGGTATTAACCACCAACTTAATTCTGAGGATGTTGTATTGTCTAAAGTCATTGCTTAGAAACTGCCGATAGGAATCCGAGAAAGTAACGATAAAACGCCAAATCCTACTAATAATACCCCGCTAACAGGATTTATCCAACCAGACCAACGGCGTAATTCTAATAGTTTTTTAATAGCAGCAGTAAACGTACCAGCTAAAATTAATGGAGTTACATATCCGGCTGTATAAGAAAGTAGTAAAACCGCACCTAGAACTAAATCTTGAGTATTAGCAACCCAACCTAATAAACTGGCTAAAACAGGTGTGCTACAAGGGGAAGCAACTAACCCAAATGTCAACCCGATAGAGTATGAACGCAATCCGGGAGGTAAATCTTGAGAAATCCAATTTGTTTCCTGCAAAGAAGGAAATTGGATGGGTAATGCTTCTAATAAATTCAGTCCCATAATAATAGCGATAATGCTAATAATAATTGGTAAACCAATTCCTATCTGTCCATAGACTTTACCAACTAAACCTGCTATAATTCCCATGCCTGCTAATGTAGTTGCTAATCCCAACGCAAACCAAGTTGATTGGGCTGCTGCTTGTAAGCGAGTTTTAGCTTCATAACCGCCAATATAGCCAATGGTAATGGGCAGCATAGACAGCATACAGGGCGTGAGGCTAGTCAGCAAGCCAGCCAAAAAAATAATGCCAATGCTGACAAAACTCAGGTGGGTGAGTTGGTTCACAACAAGGGTGTTGGCAAATTGTTCAAGTTCATAAATTCGGGTTTCTAGAGTTTCTAGCATGGTTATGTTTAAGTAGGAAATGCTTACTCTGCTTGAATTTTAACGTATTTTGGATAATGAAATCAGAAAAGTAAGTAGCATGATGTAAATCATACTCCGGATTTTGGAGAACAGTTGTTGAATTTATAGTCAAGATTACTGAAAATCAGATTAATGATTTTGAAAGTTGCCTTAGTGGCACATCATTAATAAACACACATTGAAAATCAAAAATACTTATTCAGAAGGAATCTACCACCATGACTCGGAAAACCAACAAAGTTTTACAACAATCTGGAGTTATTCCCTATCGGATAAACGAGGGAAAAGTCGAAGTTTTATTAATAACTACTCGTAAACGCCAAGGTTGGGTAATTCCTAAAGGGGGACTTTGTAAAGGTATGAGTCCCCACGATTCAGCAGCCAAGGAAGCATGGGAAGAAGCAGGAGTTTTAGGCAGAGTCACCACTGAAAAGTTGGGTAATTATAAATATCGAAAGCGGGGGAATATTTATCAAGTAAATTTATTTTTATTGCCTGTGGAAACAGTATTAGAAGATTGGCCAGAAGCAACTGCAAGAGAAAGAAAATGGTTAGAAATTCAACAAGCTGCTGAATTAGTTAAGGAAACTTCACTAAAAAGAATTTTTCAAACTTCATGGATATAGATACACATCATCATATCCAGATACCCGACTTATTAAAGAAGTCGGGTATCTCTTAAAGAAGGGATCTTATTCTAAATCATCTCAAAGGTTAAATTATGATTTTTAAGAAAATTATGGGTCAAATGATCTACAACATTTGTATCACTTAATTCTAAATTGTAAAAATCTACAAACTCATGCTCAAAATATGGTCCTGCGTGCCAAGTTCCCACATTTAATTTAATAAAACAATTTCCGGGAATCTGAAAAGCAGCAATTTCTGATAATACAGGTGTATTCATATCATTATTAGCTGGACAAACTGCCATTAACCAGTCTTTACCATCCAAAGAACCTAAACATTGAGTACATTTGACATGACGAGTAATTTGATTAAATTTCCGTCCATTTTTCTGCAACCGCATAATGTAAAAACGGGGAATACCATTTTCTAAATTTAATTGTGCATCTTCTTCATCGAAATTTTTCCCATCTTTAGTTGCATATATTACTTGTCCATAAGGTTGAAAATTTTCTGGTGTAATCAATTGAGATTTTAATTGTTGTATTGTTGGTAATGCACTCATAACTTATTTCCCTAATAATAATGTAGGTAGTTTATAAACACTCTAATAACGCCTGTTTAAATTCTGCTGCCGTTTGAAAATAAATTTGCGGTTTTTCCTGCAAAGCTAAA
>JANMGZ010000261.1:0-7989 GCA_031374905.1 Dolichospermum sp. OTE_70_metabat_362_sub | reverse complement strand
TGGCAACTGGTGAAGTGGGAAGTATTGCTTGTGGTGATGCTTTAAGATTACATTTGAAAGTTGAAGAAGCAACAGATAAAATTCTTGATGCTCGGTTTCAAACTTTTGGTTGTACAAGTGCGATCGCTTCTTCAAGTGCTTTAACTGAAATGGTTAAAGGTTTGACTTTAGATGAAGCTTTGGGAGTAACAAATAAGGAAATCGCTGATTATTTAGGTGGTTTACCTGAAGCCAAAATGCACTGTTCTGTTATGGGTCAAGAAGCTCTAGAAGCTGCTATCTATAATTATCGTGGTATTGCTTTAGAGGCACATGACGATGAAGAAGGTGTCCTCATCTGTAGCTGTTTTGGAATAACTGATGCTAAGATAAAGAAAGCAGTTGCACAAAACAATCTCTTCAGTGCAGAGCAAGTAACAAATTATGTAAAAGCTGGTGGCGGATGCGGTTCCTGTTTAACGAAGATTGATGATATAATAAGAGAAGTAAAGCAGGAAGCCGCCAACAAAAATCTCTACAGCTACAGGGCGAACGCTAAAACAGAAATTCCTAGTTCAGAACAACAAAGACCATTAACTACAGTTCAAAAAATTGCCCTGATTCAAAAAGTATTAGATGAAGAAGTCCGACCCGTTTTAATCGCCGACGGGGGAGATGTAGAACTTTATGATGTAGAAGGCGATAGGATTAAAGTCATTCTGAAAGGTGCTTGCGGTTCATGTTCTAGCAGCACTGCTACTTTAAAGATTGCGATTGAAGCGAGATTACGCGATCGCATCAGCAAAGAAATCACCGTCGAAGCAGTTTAGAAACAACAGCTAATAGTCAGGGTTTAGCATTGCTAAACCCCTACAACTAACAAAAGAAAAAATCCTTACAACCTCATAAATACCATGAACATTACTCTATTTTCTGTAGAGCGATCGCCTCCATAGCGACGTTCTACACACGCTCACCGCCGTAGAACTTTGGCCGTGAGAACCAAAAGACAAAACCACCAATTAACTAACTCTAGGAAACACGAACCATGACTGAAGAAAAAATTAGACAGATAGCTTTCTACGGCAAGGGCGGTATCGGTAAATCTACCACTTCTCAAAATACTTTAGCCGCTATGGCTGAAATGGGTCAACGCATCATGATCGTAGGTTGCGATCCTAAAGCTGACTCTACCCGTTTTAACAATATGGACACCCCTCATACCCAATTTCTCGGATAATAACTATCTATCAAAGAATGATAATTTGATACAGGTTCTTCACTTAAATTAAGAGAGTTTGATCTTATTTTTTCAAAATGAAATGAGAATTGCTGCAATGGATGACAAGAGAAGAATTTTACTGGCTTGAGCATAAGCTCCAATTGCTCCATCAAGTTCAGATCCAGAACGAATTTGAATATTGGGAATTACTCTGATTCTAAAAACAAAGATTCTAAATCTCGATAACCACTAACAACCCGCACAATGACAATACTATTTTCAAACACCCGATAAAAAATAATATATCCATCAATGGGAATGCCCCTGAATACAGAATCAATATTTCCATAACTACGCCCGATTTTAGGAAACCTCGCTATATTGCGACACTTATTATTAAACTCCTGAACAAACCTTTCCCCCGCATCAATATTGCGTTGCAAAAAATAATCTAAAATATCTTCTAAATCCTTAGTTGCCTCTACAGATAAAACATATTCCATTATTTTTGACTCTCACGTGCTTGCCTAATTTTTTCATGTAATCTGGCCATAACAACATCACCATCAATCACCTCACCTTGTTCAACTTGGGCAAGTCCTAGAGCCAGCTTTTCGCGTGTTTCCTGTTCCCATTCCTGATACCCCTTCTCCCACTCCGATAATAATCTAAGTGCTTTAGTTATCACCTCATCAGCATTGGTGTAGTGACCTGTAGCAATATAAGCCTGTATCAATTTCTGAGTTTCTGGTTTAACTTGAATATTCATGATGTATTTTCCAGTTAATTAATAGCCTTGTTCTAACAATAAAATAAACCCCTGACTTAATGCTTTGTGCTTGGAATTTTTACACCCATAAGTTAACATGAAATATCATGAGAATTTCATGTAGAGGTAACAATAATGCTTGATGCACGGGAAATTTACCCTCTTTCAGACTTTCAGCGCAATGCTAGATAGTTCATTGAACAAATACAGTCAAGTCACAAACCAATTATTCTCACTGTTAATGGTAAAGCATAAACGACAGCTATGAACTCTATTTTGCAACAAATTCAACACCATGCCGCAGCTCTACCGATATCATCGCAAGCGGAGTTACTGAATTATGCTGTTTATTTAGAACAAAAAGCACGAGAAAAAACGCCTATCACTTCAAACCAAGTAAGGCGCGAAGGTTTAGCGCAAGCATTGGCGCAGGCGGTGGCGTTAAATCCTTTTGCAGAAATTGCTGATCCAGTTGTTTGGCAGCGTGAACAACGCCAAGATCGCAATTTATTCGGGAGAGACGATGCTGATTGATAGCAATTTGATTATTTATGCTACTCAGCCGCCATATTTTGTCAAGCCAACCTCTAGAGATCAACCACCATGTCAACATCAATTGCAGAAATATTACCCGCGATTGCCGCCCTATCCCATGCGGATAAATTTCAACTAGTACAGATAGTGTTAACACAACTAGCGCAGGAAGATAGTATTAAATTCGGACAAATACAGCAACCTACCCAGCCATTTAGTCCACGCTCGTTTTTTGGGGTTACTCACCAACCAAAGCAAGTCATTGACGACTACTTAACCAGTAATCGTGAAGGTTGGCTCTAATGGCTTACTTGATTGACACCAATATCATCATCTACTATTTTAACGGGTTGACAGGTCAATAACCCTACCTTGAAGAAGGATGGGGCTTGTAATTAACAAAAATTACGTGTTTGACTAGCCCATTTGAGACTAATCCTGACACGCACTTCCAAATACTTCCCCAGTTTGGATTATCTGCAAGACTATTTGTTTAGTCGTTGGGTTGAGCCAAGACATTTTGGATTAGTTGGGCGAGGGGACTTAAACTTGTCTTGGAAAATCGCTCCACTTGGGCAAAGCCCAAGACCGCGTTTTCCGCTTACTCCAAGGATTATCTCTTTATGCGAGTACCAGTAATTTCAGTAGACAATGTTCCATTAATGCCAACAAAACCTAGTCGCGCTAGACGTTGGATTAAAACTGGTATTGCAATTGGTAAATTTAATAAGTTAGGTATTTTTTATGTCCAGTTAATAGCTGAACCATCTAACACAAAAGCTCAAGAAATCGTCATTGGATTAGACCCAGGAAAAATGTTTTCTGGCATAGCAGTTCAATCTGAAAAATACACACTACAAATGTTGCACCTAGTTCTTCCATTCAAAACAGTCAAAGACAGAATGGAGCAAAGAGCTATGATGAGACGTGGTAGACGTGGTAGACGAATTAATCGGAAATTATCATTCAGTAAACGTAGCCATCGTCAAGTTAGATTTGATAATCGTCGGGGTTCTAAACTTCCTCCAAGCATTCGAGCTAACAAAGACCTAGAATATAGAGTAATAATTTTATTGTGTGAAATCTACCCAGTAAAAACAATTGTCATTGAAGAGGTTGAGGCAAGAGGAAACAAGAGTTTTAGTCCAGTAATGGTAGGTCAAAGATATCAAATTGATCGATTATCTGAACTAGCAAAAGTAGAATTAAGGAAAGGATGGGAAACATCGAATCTTCGTAAATACTTGGGTTTATACAAAGAAAAATCCGATAAGTCTCTACAAATTCCAGAAACTCATGCGGTTGATGCAGTTACTTTAGCTTGTTCACAGTTTGTTGAATACAAAATATGGGAAGGAACAAAAACTCATGGTGCGTCTTGGATAGGTAACGTCACTATTACTGGGTCGCAATTTACTATTTTGCGTCGTCCTCCAATTAGTCGTAGGCAACTACATTTAATGGTTTTCTCTTCAGGTGGGAATAGACGTAAATATGGTGGAACTAATACGAGGCATGAATTTAGAAAAGGTGATTTTGTGGAAGCTACCCAAGGCCAAAAAACATTTTTTGGTTGGGTTAGTGGAGACACGGAAAAACTTGTTTCAGTTAGTGATTCCAACTGGAAACGATTAGGACAATGTACAGCTAAAAAAGTCCGATTGATTAAGCGAAACACGGGTTTAATCGTGTTGTCAACTCGGAGAATGTTTAATCTAACGGCATCGAGCCATTAAATTAAACGCACTATCCCTCCCCACCCTGCTTCGCTGTAGCTTGCTTCTTGTGAAGGAGTGGATGGGGTATCTCGCGGAAAACAAGATGAACCGACAAGATTATCGACAGATACAAGTTCCGCAAGGAAGAGGAGCGTTATTCTCGTCGTGTCGCAATGGAAAAGATCATTGAGGAGCATGATTCTAGAATAGTTTAATCTCAGCACTTTATAAGAATAAAATTTTCAAGATTGTACTTAAACTGAAAAATATCAGATATAATTGATAGAAAAAATATCAATTTATTGAGGAGTTAATATGGCAACAATATCGAAAGAAAAGCAGCTTTAAGATTTCAACAGAGGCAAGCGATGACCTCTTTAAAAGCAAAGCACAAGAACGATAGATAATATTTAAGGAAAACTAGAAAAGCTTCTTTAGCTAAAGAAGTGGAGACTATGAAAACCAGTCAAAAAAAATTAGGTTGAAACTTTAAGAGCCAAACACAAAAATGATTTAGCGGGAATTAAATAATATGGAAAATCAAAATCAACATCAACTTAACCTAATCTTGCAAGGCATTCAAGACTTGCAACAAAAAACGTCAGGATTCTACAATATAGAACAGCGAGTTTACAGGCTAGAAGAATCTTTTTCTTTGCTAACGACTCAAATAAAGGTTTTAGAAACTCATCAGGATTCTGATAAAGAAAACTGGAATAAACTCGATTTACATAAAGATAGAATTAGAAAAGCAGAGGAATTTATTGGTTTAATAGAAAAAATTCCCGGTGGACTCACATCTATTTTAGTGGGACTGATAATTTTTCAATTTATGATCGCGGTTACGAGTGATGTTTTAGTGCGATCGCTTGGATTTAAAGAAGTTATAGAAATAGTGAGGCCTAATTAATCTTTATAGTTATTTTTTCCACAAGCTTAATGGTTGAGTAGTTCTGGGTGGGATAATTTGTTGTCTTTGCGGGTTTCTAGAGCATCTGTTTTGGTGTTAAATTAATGTTTATTTTATTGTTAAAAAAAGGCTATCTCTGTTATAGAGACAGCCATTAGTTTTCATATTTAATAATTATTTTTTTGAAGCAAATCTTCTAGTTCATCCAGTCTGGATCATTAATATTATAAGCCCAAAGTTCACCACAGTCTTGGCATTCCCAGAAACCATGATTATGGTCGTAAGTTGTATTCTTTGAGCTGCAACTTTTGCAGTTATTCAACCTTTGATTATCTTGATTAGACATTTGGAAACTCCCTGATTTGTAAATCTTCTGGAAATTCAGATAAAATTCCACCTTTTTTATCGCTGATTTTATAGGGTTGGTTATTCAATATTGGTTTAGCACCAAGTTGTTTGATAAATGGAGGAATGTTGGCTTTTTGGCATTGATTCAGGAGCGAACGCAAATGTTCAAGATAAGTAGTTCTAGCATTTATCCCTGACTCTCCCTCTAATATGACCCAATGTAGTCTGGGAGCGCATTGATCACAAATGGCTACACCACATACAGGATAAGCATCAACACCGTATAGTTGACTTTTTTCCTTTCCGCAACCATCACAGATACCCGCACCAATGAACTCGCTTAACCATTCTGATAAATCAATGTCTTCCAGAACCGGTTCACAACTGAGAAACCGAATCTTCGCAGGGGTTTTTAGCAGATAATAAACATCTTCAGCGTCTTTCTGTGTGCAAACTGAATACCCCAACCACGGATGATCAAATGGTAACTTGAGTTCCGTTTCCTCTAAGAATCTGCAACTTTCCTCTACTAACTTGCGTACCCGTTTTGTCGATTTGGTGTTGAGTATATCGGATTTAGCTTTTACCAATGCAGACTTAATCTTTTGAAGACGGTCAGGACTGGTAAAATACCGATACATGATTTCTGGGCGTTTGGTGAGAATTTGGTAAATGTTCCACCGGCCTATGATCATGTATGCCACAAGATATGAACTAATGCTACCTTAGTATTCTTAGCCCATTTGGTAACTTGAATTTCATAATGTCCATGTAATCCATCATCATAGCGAGGGTCTTTACATATAAACATGGAACTCTCTAAAAATTCTATAAACTTTTTATCCTGTGAAATCCAGGTTCTTTTTTCCATTTTCTTAATATCAAATAGTTCTGCGTACATTTCTAATTTCTCCATATAGTCAACAGCCCCAATAAGCGATAGCATTAAAAAAGTCAGCAATACCCTTATGTATTGCTGACTAATTGTTAGAAATTGTCTGGATCATTCCAACCAGGAGGATTCAATACCAAAGTTGGTTCAAAAATAACATTTGCTCCATAATCTCTAACAAGGTCATCACAGTTTCTGAGAGATTGAATCAAACAACTGTCGAAATCTGGAGTACAAGCGTTACCATCAAATATATAGAAATCAGGATGCGAGGAAAGACTAACTTCGGAAGCATATCGTTGGTCAATCCATGTAGGATGATTTTCATAAATTTCGATTTGGAATCCTTGATAATGAACTATCATGTTATTCATGGGTGTCCTCGCAATTAATAAAAAACCAACACCTCTGCGCGATAGCGTCCCCACAGAAAAAAAAGAGTCAGAATTACTCCTGACTCGTGGTAAACTTAATAAGCGTTAAGCATTTGAATAACTAAACTAGGATTAAACTCAGCAAGTCTTTCTACAAAAAATGCCGACTGTTTAATCTTTTCTTCCTTGGGTAGTTTCATTAACTCCTGAATTATCAAACTGATTGCACGACGTTCAGCTTTATAATCCTCGAACTGAGAAAGCCATACCCAATTAATTCCTGAACTTGAAAAATGCTGAACAATAATATCTGTGTCGGTAACTTCTCGAAGCACGTCCCTAGTTTTGTTCTCACCTTTCTCATCTTGAAATTCCTCAGTAACTAATGTCTTAGTTTTGTAAAGAATTTCATAAACTTTTCCAAGCTCATTATCATCTTCGGAAAAGATTTTGATAAGTTCATATCCATGAGTTTCCAAAATCGCACTCAAATATTGAAAGAATTGCTCATCTCTCTCTTTCAGTTTTTTCTTAGATTTCAACATTACAAAACCTCCCCAATCATCCAAGCCTGAAAAGCAACACTAGACCAATCGGGTCTTAATATTTCAAAGAGTTCATTAGCTTTCACTGCTAACTCATTTTGTTGATGAATGATATTAATTAACTGAGAACAAACGGAGTCTAATTCCTCAAAAGTACCAATACCATCATTGATTTTGGTTTCTAATTCGTTCAGGATATTTGGGTTCATAATTACCTTTAAAAAACACCAAAACCCTGAAGCGATAGCGCCCAAAGCGAATAACTCTGGGCATTTCTATTTAGATAATCTCAACTCCAAATGACAGGGTTTTCACAAATTCATTAAACCGACATTCACGGATTTTCTTTGTCCATAGTTTCCTGTCGCCATCCCAATGAAACTTTGCTTGACTAGCCAAACTGCGAGTTTCATATTCAACCAATGCCTTCAACTCAATCATCGGTGAATTGGAGACAAATATCGCTTGTTCAACTATTTCTGGTAATTGTTGTTTACGCCGATTAAAGCATTCCACCAATAACCGGACATCATCACCTGCCCTGTGTACTGTGCTAATGCCAATACTCATCCACAAAGCTAAATCAGTGAGTTTGTAACTGTCATTTTTAGCAGGATAACCCCAATCAAAATCCTTCATGGCACATAACCAATCAGGAGTAAAATTAGTCCATGAAAAATCATCATCAATCAATAGTT
>JANMGZ010000246.1:0-1708 GCA_031374905.1 Dolichospermum sp. OTE_70_metabat_362_sub | reverse complement strand
GCGAACTCACTATTGCGGCGAACTCCGAAAAGAACATATTGGTGAAACTGTTACCTTTTACGGATGGGTAGACCGTCGCCGCGATCACGGTGGTGTGATATTCTTAGATTTGCGCGATCGCTCTGGTATTGTCCAAATCGTTAGCGACCCCCAGCGCACCCCAGGCTCTTATGAACAAGCTAACTCGCTCCGCAATGAATACGTTGTCGCAATCACCGGTACAGTTAGCCAACGTCCCCCAGAATCCCTAAATCCCCGACTTCCCACTGGCGAAGTAGAAATCTATGCTGATAAAATAGAACTACTCAACGCCGTCCGTAAACAATTACCTTTCCAAGTTTCCACTGCAGACACGGAAACAGTCAGGGAAGACTTGCGGTTAAAATATCGTTATTTGGACTTACGACGGGAACGTATGGCGCAAAATATGCAATTGCGTCACCAAGTCATTAAAGCCATGCGGCGCTACCTGGAAGACTTAGAAGGTTTTATCGAAATCGAAACCCCAATTCTCACCCGTTCTACCCCCGAAGGGGCGCGAGATTATATTCTTCCCAGTCGCGTGAATGAAGGTGAATGGTTTGCTTTACCGCAATCTCCCCAACTCTTCAAACAATTATTGATGGTATCGGGAATGGATAGATACTATCAAGTGGCGCGATGTTTCCGGGATGAAGATTTACGTGCTGACAGACAACCAGAGTTTACCCAATTAGACATGGAAATGAGTTTCATGTCTGAAGATGAAATTATTGAACTCAACGAAAAGTTAGTTTGTCATATTTTCAAAATAGTAAAAGGAATTGATTTACCTCGTCCTTTTCCTCGGCTTCCCTACGCCCACGCAATGGCTAAATATGGCAGCGATAAGCCTGATACCCGTTACGGTTTAGAATTAGTTGATGTTTCTGATGTTTTAAAAGATTCCGGTTTTAAAGTTTTTCGAGAAGCTGTTGCTAACGGTGGAATTGTGAAAATTCTGCCCATTCCTAATGGTAACGATGCAATTTCTAATGTTCGCATTAAACCAGGTGGGGATATTTTTAGAGAAGCCGCAGAAGCTGGTGCGAAAGGATTAGCATATATCCGCGTCCGAGAAAATGGCGAACTTGACACCATTGGCGCAATTAAAGATAATTTGACACCGGAACAAAAGCAGGAAATCTTAACAAGAACAGGTGCAAAAGCTGGACATTTGTTATTATTTGCGGCTGCTGATACGGGAACTGTCAATAAAACTTTAGACAGAATTCGTCAATTTGTCGCTAAGGAATTTAAGTTAATTGCAAAAGATAAAATTAACTTCCTCTGGGTGACAGAATTCCCCATGTTTGAATGGAATGCAGATGAAAAACGTTTAGAAGCATTACATCACCCATTTACAGCACCTCATCCTGATGATATCAGCGATTTAAAAATCGCCCGCGCTCAAGCTTATGATTTAGTCTTAAATGGGTTTGAAGTTGGTGGTGGAAGTTTGCGAATTTATCAGCGAGAAGTTCAAGAACAGGTGTTTACAGCGATTGGTTTATCAACCGAAGAAGCACAAAGTAAATTTGGCTTTTTGTTGGAAGCTTTTGAATATGGTACTCCTCCTCATGGTGGTATTGCTTACGGTATAGATCGTTTAGTAATGTTATTATCTGGAGAAGAATCAATTCGTGATGTAATTGCTTTCCCCAAAACTCAACAAGCTCGTTGTTTATTA
>JANMGZ010000231.1:0-14423 GCA_031374905.1 Dolichospermum sp. OTE_70_metabat_362_sub | reverse complement strand
ATATATATATATATATTGGGTGGTGATTTGGGTGCTGTTTCGGCTGCACCTTGGGGTAGTGCAAGTATTTTGGTAATTTCTTGGATGTATATTATCATGATGGGTGCAGATGGGTTGACGGAAGCAACGAAAATTGCAATTTTGAATGCTAATTACATGGCTAAGAAATTAGAGTCTTATTATCCGGTTTTGTATCAGGGAAAAAATGGTTTAGTGGCACATGAATGTATTTTAGATTTGCGAAGTTTGAAGAAATCAGCGCAGATTGAAATTGATGATATTGCGAAGCGGTTAATGGATTATGGTTTTCATGCACCTACTGTTTCTTGGCCTGTAGCTGGGACAATTATGGTCGAACCTACGGAAAGTGAATCTAAACAGGAATTAGATAGATTTTGTGATGCTTTGATTGCGATTCGTGAGGAAGTTGCAGCAATTGAATCTGGTAAAATGGACATTGAAGATAATCTTTTGAAAAATGCTCCTCATACTGCGGAAAGTTTGATTATTGGTGAGTGGAATCATCCCTATTCTCGTGAACAAGCTGCTTATCCTGCACTTTGGAATAAGGAATATAAGTTCTGGCCAAGTGTGGGGAGAATTGACGCGGCTTTTGGGGATAGGAATTTTGTTTGTTCTTGTTTACCGATGGAGGCTTATAGTTAATTAATTGTAGGGTGCGTTACGCTGATGGTAATGCACCCTACAAACTGACTTTATTGAAGGTAAATCCCACCGCATCTTTTCCCTAATAGCGAGCCTTAAAAATAGTCTCTATAGAACGATTTACGCTGTCATTTATGTTTATATAATCTGTAACTGTAAGACCCCTAAGAGCGTCGTATCCTGCATATTGAGATTGTTGTTCACACACAAAATTGTATTTTGAGTGTGCTAAACTGCCTACAGCTATCGGTTGTACTGGTGGGTTTTTATAATTCTGGTTAAAAATAATTTTGCCATTTCTGTTTAAACCCATTGTTTTTAGCGTTTTAAATTCTCCTGTATTACAGTTTGCTATTTCTACACTACCCAATATCATTGCACCACTTCTATCCTGTCTTGACAATCTTAATCTGCTAAAATATGCAACTAAAGAGCCTTGTCTCTGTATAGAGTTTGTATCAATATCTACATATGATCCGGTATTGGAACTACCAAGATTTACCCAATACATAGATTGCGCCTGAGATGGCAATGCCATAGATATTAACAGTGTTGAAGCCAAGGCAAAAGTTTTCAGCATTTTATTGATACCTTTTTGATGTGTCGTATAGTCAACCTATTGCAACAGAGTAACTATTCTATTGTATTATATTAATATTCTAAGTGTATATTTGACAAGCAATATATTTACTGACTTTCACAAGAAGTTATAGGCTATTTGTTAAGTAATAATACTGGAAGAGCATAGACAAGGTACACCAAAACTCAGTTTTAGTGCGATACTGCTTAGGAATCGCTCATCTTCTAGCTTAGATTAAGGAACGCAACCCAACATGATTAAAATATCCGATTCATATTTTTTGTCTGAATCAGGATGTCCAGGATTTTAGGATTTACAGGATTGTTATTTGTAGGTTATTGGTGGGATGCTGAAATTGTAATTGTCTGAATCAGGATGTCCAGGATTTTAGGATGTACAGGATTGTTATTGATAAATTGTCTGTGAAGATTTGAAGATTATAAAATACAGTTACAGTAATAGTCAGGAATTAACAGCGGATAATTTAACTGATAACTTATCTATCATCCCCAAATCTGTATATTTTATAGACAATCAAACAACTACATCCTGTAAATCCTCTAATCCTGGAAATCCTGATTCAGACAGATTGTTATTGATAAATTGTCTGTGAAGATTTGAAGATTATAAAATCCAGTTACAGTAATAGTCAAGAATTAACAGCGGATAATTTAACTGATAACTTATCTATCATCCCCAAATCTGTATATTTTATAGACAATCAAACAACTATATCCTGAAAATCCTCTAATCCTGGTTATCCTGATTCAGACAACTTAACCCTGATATCTAGGATTAAAAACCTTTTTATATTCCAACTTTAACGAACCAAAATTAATCAATAATCCCACAGGAGAATTATAAGCTACCAAATAATTTTTCGCTTGCGCTAAATGAACATCTTCTAAAGAAATAACCGCTTTCAACTCCACCACAACCTGATTTTCAACTATAAAATCTGCTCTTCGTGTTCCTACTTCAATTCCCTCATAATAAATTACTTGTTCTATCTCTCTTCCAAAACTTAAACCTGATTTTTTGAGTTCAATTTCCAGACATCTTTGATAAATAACCTCCTGAAAACCATTTCCCAAAGTTCTGTGTATTTTCATTGCACACCCATTTATTATGTATGTGATTTTATCTAAGTTTATATTTTGGGTATTGGGTGTGTTCATGAATTTACAGGATGGTAATTTGTAAGTTGTTGGTGGGATGCTGAAATTGTAATTGTCTGAATCAGGATGTCCAGGATTTTAGGATGTACAGGATTGTTATTGATAAATTGTCTGTGAATATTGAGATATTATAAAATACAGTTACACCAACAGTAAACAAATAACAACAAATAATTTAAAGGATAGTTTATTATCTAACATCCTAAAATCTGTACTTCTCATAGACAATCAAACAACAAAATCCTGAAAATCTTAAAATCCTGGACATCCTGATTCAGACAAAAAAATCCTCAAAATCCCCACTTAAAAATAAACAATAACATCCTGAAAATCCTGATTCAGACTATTTACACCTGATATCCAATATTAAAAACCTTCTTACATTCTCAATAAATAATTTTATCTACTTACCCCTAATTGGCAATTCTTTTCTATGCTGAATTAACAACCCAATTGCCATTCCCATACCAACAATAGCCGTAAAATAAAATAACCCAATCAACCGAATATAAATTGGTGGTGCAATTCCCTCAACTTCCACAGATTGCGCTACCTTTACCGCTGGAAATTGACGTGGAGATTCAGGTAAAGAAATTGCTTCTACTTCTACCTTATGAGGTGCGCCATCAAAAAATTGTTCCTGCCATATTAACTTCCCTTCTGAATTAGGAAATCCTTGATAAGCAAACACCGTTAAATTATCTTCCAAAGCGATCGCTTTCACTCGCAATCCCACATCCTTAATAGCTGCCCCTGTGGTGCTATCCTTGACCTCAACCGCTAAATTTGCCAAAGTCCCCACAGTCGCCAGTTTATCCCCTGTAATCTTGATTTCCATGCCCTGAGATTGGCTAATTGATGGGGCAATTTTCTCATTTTTAGAAGAATGTGCATCACCATGAGCTTCCGCAACTTCCGCCGTGATATTAATAAATAATAGAGTCACAATTGCCACTACAGTTAATGCACTTAACAACAATCGAACTGACTGCGGCGCAATTTCCCCTTCCCTGATTTCTTCTTGTCCACCAATTACCCAACCGCCTAACAATCCTAGTGATAATAAAATCGCTGCAATTACCGCAAAATATTTATATTTAACAGGATTTTCTCTCACATTCAAATTCAAAGTTTGCTGATAACTAGCAAAAGCATTTGCAACTAAAGGAGAAACATTAACTTGAATTTGATAATTACCCCGAATTGGTAACATTTGCTGAAATTCTAATTTACCATTCGGTGCAGTAGCTTCTAGTTCTAATAACTTTGTTCCCTCAACCATGGGGAAATCTGTAGTTAATAAAGGATTGCGGAGAGGTGTAGAAATCTGTAATTTAATTAAGGCATTTGTTAATACTTTTCCGCCAGCGTCAACAGCTTGTAATGTGAAAGAAACCGGAGATTGTTCCCTTTCTGTACCAGCTTCAAAAGGAATAATTTTGGATAAAGATGGGTTTGTTGAAAGTAAAACTTGAGATTGAGGAGTTTGAGAAATTCCCACGAAAGAATATAAAATTGATAAACAAATACAAGCAGCACTGATAACAGCAAACAGGCGATATTTTTTCATAAGAAATTAGAATTTAACAGCAAATGAATATTGTATTTATAGATTACCTGGGCGATTATAAATCGCAGCTACACAGGCAAAACCCATCTACATGGGTTTCAAACCCTTAATTTTTCCTTAGTCCACGTAGGTGGACTTTGTTTGTGTAGACGCGATTTATAATCGCCCAATTACGTTTAAAACCTTATGATAGTTTAATGACAGGCAACACCTAAAGCATGGTGACGCGCTGAGTGGGTTGTGTTATGCGCTGGTGGATAGGTAGAGAAAAACACAGTCCAAATCACTAAAGAAGATAACATCATATAAAGTGTTACCTGTACTGGCTTAGAAAGGGTAATACCCGCAGTCTTCTGTAATACTGAAGTAGGAGAAAAAGCAGTCATTTGTGAACTCCCATAAATAGTTGGGCGAATTTATCAGATTAAAGTGTAGTTTGCTGCTTAGTAACAAAAAGATATTGTTAACATCAGCAGCTATTGTCAAAATCCTAGCACCTTATTCCATTTACTAGGCTGCAAGCATCATCTGTTCTCTAGTCAACGGTAAATTAACCAATATAGCAAGATCATATAGCAAGATCCCCGACTTCTTAGAGAAGTGGGGGATCTAAGGATCTAAGTCCTAAAAATTATTTTTCAAAGTTATTGACAATAATTCCTAATTTGTATAGGATACCTAAAGCTAATTGCAAATTATTCGCAATTTTCCACATACCCATATCCCTATTAGTCTCATGTCTGACAACTTTACTTTCAGTAAAGATAAAATTTGGAGTCGTCGCCAACTGCTGCAACTAGGATTATCCGGTGC
This sequence comes from Dolichospermum sp. OTE_70_metabat_362_sub, assembly GCA_031374905.1. Lineage (GTDB taxonomy): Bacteria > Cyanobacteriota > Cyanobacteriia > Cyanobacteriales > Nostocaceae > Dolichospermum. Next base: position 9,616 of record JANMGZ010000231.1, on the reverse strand, counting down.
TGGAGTCATAGGTGCGGGGGCAATTTGGCAAATGTTGAATACCAAAAATCATACCAGTGTTAGAGTCCCACCAATAGAAATGGCAGTATCTAATGGTGCTACTAACCCCATGCAGGTATTACGGGATTTCGATTATGGGACAGTTAAGCAGGAAAATGGGCGTACAATCCGGGAATTTCAGCTAACTGCTGGTACTTCCACCATTCAGCTTAATAGTGCTGTCTCTTATAACATTTGGGATTTAAACGGGCGGATTCCAGGTCCTACACTCCGGGCTAAAGAAGGCGAAAGAATAAGAATACTTTTTCTCAATAATGCTGGACATTCCCATTCTTTGCATTTTCATGGAGTTCATCGCGCAGAAATGGATGGTATACGTCCCATCAGCAATGGTAGAGCGACCATATACGAATTTGATGCCGAACCCTATGGCGTTCATTTATATCACTGTCATGTTGCCCCAGTTACTCGTCACATTGCCAAGGGTTTATATGGAATGTTTATTATTGACCCTCCTAAATCCCGTCCTCCCGCTGATGAAATTGTTTTAATCATGTCTGGGTATGACATAAATGATGATAACCGCAATGAATATTATGCTTTTAATGGTGTGCCGCATCATTATATGCACCATCCCATTCAGATTTATCAAAATCAATTAATTCGGGTCTATGTTTTGAATATTATTGAATTTGATCCGGCTGTTACGTTTCACCTTCACGCTAATTTCTTTGATGTTTATCGTTCCGGTATGACAATGACTCCCAGTGAAAAAACTGATGTTTTAACAATGGGTGTAGCAGAAAGGCACATTTTAGAGTTTGCATTTCGTTATCCAGGTAAGTATATGTTTCATCCTCACCAAGATGCGATTGCTGAAAGCGGGTGTATGGGACAGTTTGAAGTCATAGCCCAGAAGCAAATCTAACTCAATAAATCTTTAGTCATCAAATCTTAAACCTATTTTTTTATTTGTGTATTAAGAATTTTTATCAGTTAGTTTGTATATCCATATTATATAACTAGTAAAAATTGTATCTTTGTTCACCAATTAAGTAGTTTTTTAAAAGAAAAAGCTTTCTATATATGTCAATTCATTCTTCAATATCTCCTGCTAATTTATTAGGTTGTTTATCGTTATTTGCTTATATATTAACTTTGCTTCCTAGTTCTTTAAGAACAGGTTTCCCTGCTTTTAAAAAAGCTAAATTTCTAGTTAACTTATTAAAATATCGTCGTCAATTAGGTATTGTGGCTTTTGTAGTGGCTTTAGGTCATGTAGTTTTAATAGTAAATAAAAGAAATGTAGATTTATTTGATTTACAAACCTATAGCATTTCTGTAGAAGGAACAACATCATTAATTATATTTGCTTTATTAGCATTTACTTCCAATGATTGGAGTGTGAAAAAAATGAAGAAAAACTGGCGAAGATTACATCAATTAACCTATACAGCTATATTCTTATTATTCTGGCATATTCAAGAAAAAATGTCTGGACATTGGAATATTTTAACTCCACTAGAATTAATCTTTATGACAATAATTATGGCTTTATTCTTAAAAAGACGCTGGATAGAGTACCGAAAAGAATCACAGCAACAAGCAAAGAAACAGATTATTTAAAATCAACTTTGATAAATCAACAAAAGGATCATCTATGGAAAAAATATCTTTTACGCCGAATTTCAAACAATTTAGTTATAAAATAATTTGCAATTGCGAATTTTTTATCTTACTAAATCTGGCTATTTTAGGTTTAGTAAAATTCAACCTAAATATAAATAATCAAAGTAATGCAAATGTAATTATTCTCAATCATAAAACTCTTAATATTAATGGTTTGCGTGTTTATTCCGTAGCTATTAGCCCTGATGGAAAAACCATGGTTAATGGTAATTTAAACAAAGATATTGATGTCTGGAATCTAAAAACAGGTAAAATTATTCACAGACTTTGTGGACATGGAAATTCAGTTAATTCCGTAGCAATTAGCTTCGACAGTAAAATCATAGCTAGTGGTAGTTGGGATCATAATATTAAACTTTGGAACTTACAAACAGGGCAATTAATTCGGACTTTATCTGGACATTTAGATGATGTAAAATCTGTTGCATTTAGCCCAAATGGTAAAATATTAGCTAGTAGTAGCTGGGATAAAACTGTTAAACTCTGGAATATAGAAACTGGTGAAATTGTCCGCACTTTTCAACAAACAGATGAAATTAGAACTGTTGCTATTAGTCCAGATGGCAAAATTCTCGCTAGTGCTGGTGAAAGTGGTAAAATTATGCTTTGGCATATTCCTACAGGCAAAATTAAAACACCTTTAGCAGCACATGAACAAACAATTTGGTCTATAGCTTTTAGTCCAGATAGTAAATATCTTGCCAGTGGTAGTTCTGACCATACTATTAGATTATGGAATATCCAAACAGGAGAATTATCTCATTCTTTAGTAGGACATGATAAGGCAGTTTATTCTGTAGTTTTTAGTCCTAATGGGCAAACTTTAGCTAGTGGTAGTTATGATCATAATATTAAATTGTGGAATATAGAAAATGGTAACTTAATTAAAACTCTCAATGGCCATAAAAAAGCAGTTTGGTCTTTAGCTTTTAGTCCTAATCAACAAATTCTGATCAGTGGTAGCGCAGACGCAACTATTAAACTTTGGAGTTTATCGTCAGAGATAACAAATATTAAATCAAGTTTTGATTCCCAAGCTGATAATTTTCGTCAAGCTGTGAATGCAGCTATAAATGCTGCTAATTTTACCCAAACAGCAAAATCTTTACCGGAATGGCAACAAGTAGTTAATAATTGGCAACAAGCTATAAAATTAATGCAAACTATTCCAGTTTCTAGTATTCATTATCCAGTTGCCCAAAAAAAGATGATTGAATATCAGCATAATTTGCATTATGCTCACAAAATGTACTTTTTGGTAAAAAAATAATATAAGTATATAGCCAAATAATTTAGAAACCCAGATAAATTATTTGATAAAAACTCTCATTTGTGATAGATCAAAATAAGAGGTTATTAAAAAAGCTATCAAGCTAGTTAAAAATATTCAATCTACCAGGAGCAAAAATGATCAAATTCCGTTACTTATTCCTATCTATCGCAGCTTGTGCCATGATTTCTTTGAGTTCTTGTACCAGCGACATACCCACAGCAGACGTTAAATCAACACCAGGTACAACCCAAGTTGCAGAAACCAGCGCCCATAGCGGTCATAGTGGTAAAGCTAAAATTAATATCAATAATGCAATTTTATCGCAGTTAGATAAATTAGAAGCTACATTAGGAATTCCCGCTTTATCCAACAAAATTCAAGCAAATCGTCCCTACGCTAACCCAGCAGATTTAGTCAGCAAAAAAGTCATTACTCAGCCACAGTTTGACCAAATTAAAGACATGGTGACAGTAGAGGAAGTAGTGTTAACAGGAGAAGCCAAAGATATTGACTACATGACAAAATTGGGATTAATGAAAGGACATCTTTTAGTAGCTAAAGAACTATTAGAACAAAATCAACCCAAACAAGCTCAACCTCATATTGGACATCCAGTTGAAGAGATTTATATTGATGTTGAAGAACAATTAGAAGAACGCAAAGTTAAAGAATTTAAAAGCAATTTGCTTAGTTTAACCGATTTAGTTAAATCTAATCCCAAGGATGCCAAAATAAAAACTAATTTTACCACTTCTGTGCAAGCTGTGGATAGTGCGATCGCAGTTTTACCAACCGAACAACGCAATAAACCCGCATTTGTTCTGCAAGTAATCAACAGTTTACTAGACGCAGCTAACTCAGAATATGATGCAGCAGTGGCAAAGGGTAAAATAACCGAACCAATAGAATATCAAGATTCTCGTGGCTTTGTCGTCTATTCTCAAGAACTATATAAAGGTATTTCCAGCCAAATGCTGCAAGAACATCCTGAAGCACACAAAGCCATAGATACAGCTTTGGTGGAATTAGTCAAAGCTTGGCCTACTGCTATCCCCCCAGCGCAAGCAGTTAAAACCCCAGAAGATGTTACCAAGCTAGTGAAAACAATAGAGGAAAACACCCAAAAAGTGCGAGAAAAAACTAACACTAAAGCACAAAATTAGTATTTTTACACCATTGGAAGTAGAAAAAAAGAAGTTTAAAATAGTAGATAAGAGAGAAAATAGTTAAAAATTAAGAGTGAGGATACTTTGGATTTTCAAAATCTGAAAAAAGTATAACTGCTCACTAATAATTGGTAACTAAATACTCCCTATTTGTAACTTTGCTCAACTTAACAAATAATGCAAGAACTCGACAGCCAAAAGACAATTGATATCCTCAACGCCATTATGGAATTTGAACTAGCAGGGGTAGTTCGCTACACCCATTATTCCTTAATGGTAACAGGTCCTAATCGTATACCTATTGTGGCATTCTTCAAAGCCCAAGCCACAGAATCTTTGCTTCATGCTCAACAAGTTGGCGAAATTCTCACAGGTTTAGAGGGACATCCTACCTTGAGAATTGCCCCAATGGAAGAAACTTTCAAGCATAACGTTAAAGACATATTGCAAGAAAGTTTATCTCATGAAAAGAAAGCTTTGGATATGTACAAAAGTCTTCTAGACACCGTCAATAATGCCAGTATCTATTTAGAAGAATTTGCCCGTGGTATGATTGGGCAAGAAGAGATGCACAATCTCGAACTCAAGAAAATGTTACGCGATTTCAGCTAATAGACTATTAGTTTGTAGGGGTTTAGCAATGCTCATTGGTGTCAACTATGGCTTACGCCACGCTACGCTATAGACTACAAATAGCTTATTTGTTTAGCTTCCAAACCCGCCCGGAACTTAAGTTCCGGTCTAATAGCCAAAGTAAACTGAAGTTTACTAAAAAATTTAAAAATTTTTATGGTTATTTAGTCATCTTTAGATGACTTTTGCTATTAGACTGGGAATTCATTCCCCGTCGGGCTATGGGTTTTACGTTAAGTTGACATCATTGAGCTTTTGCTAAACCCCTACAGAAATCAGGAGAAGCAAAAATCTACAACTAATAATTAATAAATATGAATTTTAGTACCGCTCTACCCACTTTTATAATTACCCTCCGAGAAGGTGTAGAAGCCGCCTTAGTGGTGGGTATTGTTCTCGCATTATTAAAAAAAGCCAAACAATCTCGACTTAACCCTTGGGTTTATGCTGGTGTAATTGTCGGTATTATAATTAGTGGTTTGATAGGTTTTTTATTTACGGGGATCATTAAATTCTTAGGATCTATTAATCCTCAATACACTTCTGTAGTTGAACCAGCATTAGAAGGTATATTTAGTGTTTTAGCAATCGTCATGCTGAGTTGGATGTTAATCTGGATGACAAAACAAGCCAGATTTATGAAAGCACAAGTTGAGGGAGCAGTTACCGACGCAATAGGCAAAAATTCCCAGGCTGGTTGGGGAGTTTTTAGTTTAATTTTAGTCGCCATTGTCCGCGAAGGATTTGAAACTGTTCTCTTCGTTGCAGCTAATTTTCAACAAGGTTTATTACCAACTTTAGGCGCATTTGGTGGTTTAGCCACAGCCGCAGCAATTGGTGTTTTATTATTTAAATGGGGTGTGAAAATTAATATCCGCCAATTCTTCCAAGTCATGGGCGTTTTATTAATATTAATTGTTTCTGGTTTAGTAGTTTCTGGTTTACAACATTTTGATGAAGCTATAGCTAATCTAGCTTTGAGTAGTCGTTCTTCAGAAAATCTTTGTTTCTATTACGAACACTTTACTAGAATTCACTCTTGTATCTTAGGTCCAATAGTTTGGAATACTGAAAAATTCTTATCTGATGAACATTTTCCTGGTATCATTCTCAAATCATTATTTGGTTATAGAGACAAAATTTATATCGTTCAAGCTGTAGGATATTTAATATTTCTTATCACTATTGGTGGGTTATATTTCCGCAGTATCGCAGGTGGAAATAATCAAAATACCAAAAATAAAATCATGACTACTACCACCGGCAGAAATTGAGGGAGGCAGGAATTGAAAGGCAGGAGGTAGGAGGCTTTCTTAGAGGGAGACTTATAACCCAAATGGTTGAGGCAAAAAGGCTTTATTCTTAATGAAAATTTTCCCTTCTGCCTCCTGCCCTCTGCCTTCTGCCTCGCCCTAAGGGCTGTTAAAAATAAAAAATTGGCAACCAGGGAAAAGGTAAAATTATTGCCTGTTCCCTATACCCTGCATTTTACTCTGAAACCTGAAAAGTCGAACTAATTACAGGCCCTGACATTTCAGAAAGAGGTGAGACTGCCTTGGGGTGTATTGGAGTAGTATTACTCAATACGGCGATAAGTTGCAATAAAAATGTAATAAAGGCTGCTTGTATAAGTTTTTCTAGCATAATATCCCTCTCTTTATTTATATGGATGAGACTTCCATAGAAATTTGTGATTCTAAATACAATTTGTGTTATTGGTTTATCGGATTCGGTGAATATAATTCGAGAATATCGCAAAAATTTGTTAAAAAGTGTGATCTAGCTCTCTCTTTATATGTACCTAACAACTTGGACGTTTATTTTTTCCACAAAGTGTCCTAAAAATACAAATTTATTTTTAAATCCCTGGAAATATTTCATTGTTTTACTCCAGGTGCTGAATTACCAAGAACCGTAAAAATACTGATATTTACGTAAAATATATTTCTTTACATCAGCTTTAATCTGCTCTTTTACCCAGCTTGTTCCAATGTTAATTAGCAATTTCAACACAATCAGCCATTGTCACCGATAGAATAAATGAAAAATAGCTAAAAACACGCTAAATGATTCCTATCGTTATTGAACAATCGGGTCGAGGCGAACGCGCCTTTGATATCTATTCACGGCTGTTGCGTGAGCGGATTATTTTTTTAGGAGAACAGGTTGATAGCAATCTCGCCAACTTGATTGTTGCCCAACTGCTGTTTTTAGATTCTGAGGACGCGGAGAAGGACATATATATGTACATTAATTCTCCTGGTGGTTCTGTGACAGCGGGAATGGGCATTTTTGACACCATGAAGCAGATTCGCCCTGATGTCTGTACAATTTGTACTGGATTAGCAGCAAGTATGGGGGCTTTTCTTCTCAGCGCTGGGACAAAAGGTAAAAGGATGAGTTTACCCCATTCACGGATCATGATTCATCAACCTTTAGGTGGCGCTCAAGGACAAGCAACGGATATTGCCATTCAAGCCCGGGAAATTCTTTATCACAAGCAGCGGCTGAATGAGTTTCTCGCTGAACATACAGGTCAACCTTTTGAGCGAATTTCTGAAGATACCGAACGTGATTTCTTTATGTCTCCAGCCGAAGCTAAGGAATATGGCTTGATTGACCAAGTAATTGACCGTCATGCTGCTGGTAGTCGTCCTGTAGCTTTAGTTTAGTTATTAGTCATTGGTCAATTGTCAATTGACAATTGACAATTGACAACGAACAACTGACCACTGACAACCAACTAAAATCCCGCAATTGGATCTGGTTGGGATTTGAGGTAAATAAGAAAATTTCGGAGTTCTTCTTCACTGAGTAGAGAACGTCCCTTTCTACCGTAGGTTTTAAAGAGATAATCTTTTCCTTGTTCTGGTGTCCAGCCTAAGCGCTCGATTTCTACATCTGTTTGGGCAATGACATCAGATAAATTTACTGGTTCATTATGTCTTTTCTTTTTACCGACGGCTGACTGGACACCAGTATCTTCGTAAGGCGTATAACTTCGAGGGGTAAACGGGGTGACATTGTTAGGAGGAACTTCTGATAAGGGTGGATATTCTGGTTCTGTAACTTGTGGATCAATTTCTTCTTCTAGAAAGGGTGGTGTATATATTTCTGTGTTGGTGTTGCTGACAGAAGGAACAGGTTTTGATTCTTGGAAAGTGGGTTTTATTTGTGGAGGAGTAACCAAGGGTGCGGCAGATTTTGTTACTTCTCCCGGTACATTTTTGATCCCCAAAACCGTCAAAGCTCGATCTCTCGCTTGGTCTTCTGCGGCTTCTACTGTTTCTGCTCCAGCGATCCCCGTTGCCCGCGTGATCCCCTCCAGTTGTATACTGACACGGACGATATATTTCCCTTGAAAAATTTCTATTAATTCTGAGATAATACTGCCGTTGGGGTACAAGTTCTGAAATTGTGCCAACATAATTCTTTCAACCATTTTTATCTAAATTTTCCTAATAACGTCAGTTCTTAATTAGGGAACAGGGAACAGGGAACAGGGAATGAGTCAAGAATTTTTCTCCATTACTAATCACCAATTACCAATCCCCTAGACAAAAACCCATATTTCAATATAAAGTCTTACTGAGAACTAAGCACTCAAGACATTAAATATGTCCTGATCCTAGCAGTTGTTTATCACAAATTGTCGTCTTCACTTAAATGCTATACTAATTACCCAATTAGATATCTAGAAGTATTTTTAAAGAAGTGCGCTCTAAATCTACAATAATAAGGATAAGGTTCGCCCTCACTGCCTGTGTTTTACTGCTTACCTGATTGTTACCGATTCTACATAAGGGAGAATTGGGTTTTTCGGCAGTTTCTCCTAGTTGAGACATGGCTAACGCCACGCTATGCTATCAGATGCTGATGGTGTGAAATTACATTAGTTCTAAACAATCAAACACCTGTGGTTAACTCGGTCTGTAGTTTTTGGGTAGTATAGAGAATTCTTCAAACCAAGTCTCTCACTAATCCATTATCGGAATTACCTAGTGGTTAATCATTGAGTATCAGGAAGGAGTGCATGGTGAGGATTGTTTAGAGCAGACTAAGGGTCACACAAGCAAACTCTGAGATAGTCTTGCAGTGAGAATGAGAAGTCGGAGCAGGTGCTTTCTCTTACCATGACGGCAACTAGTGAAGAACCAGATTCGACAAAAAATGATGTTTTGACCAAAGGTCGGTTCACTGCATGGAATTTTCAATCGCTACACTTCTTGCCAATTTTACAGATGATAAATTGGTAGCTCGTAAAGTCCTAGAAAAAAAACTGGGTTGTGAGGATGAAGAAAGTCTAGAAAAACTACAAATTACTTTAGATGTACTGGAAAAAATTGGGCTTTTGGTGAAGGAACGGGGAAAATATCGCCGCGTCACCGAAGAGGGATTGATTGAAGCTAAACTCCGCTGTTCTAGTAAGGGCTTTTGCTTTGCGATTCAAGATAGCGAAGGCTCAGAGGATATTTACATCCGCGAAAGTCATTTGAGTAATGCCTGGAATGGCGATCGCGTTTTAGTCAGAGTCCTCAAGGAAGGCAGCCGGCGGCGATCGCCCGAAGGTGAGGTGAAATTAATTATGGAGCGGTCTAATCACACCTTATTGGCGAGAATTAAGCAGGTAGAGGAAGGTTTTCGGGCTGTTCCTCTAGATGACAGATTGCTGTTTGAACTCAAACTACAGCTCAACAGCATGAAGTTGGAAGAAGCGATTGATCACTTGGCTCATGTAGAAATCCTCCGTTATCCCCTGGCACAATATCCCCCCTTGGGTCGAGTCGTGCAAATTCTGGGCAGTGATGCCGAAGCCGCAGCGGATATAGATTTGGTCACTTGTAAACATGATTTA
>JANMGZ010000224.1:0-6713 GCA_031374905.1 Dolichospermum sp. OTE_70_metabat_362_sub | reverse complement strand
CCTACAAATAAAATAGTTGGGCGTTGATCATTAGGAATTGGATCATAACAAATATTGCGAGGATGGAATTTTTCGCAATCAATTCCTTGATAGGGTAAATATTCACTTCGTTGAGCTTTTAGTTTTTTGTATTTAGCTAATTGTTCACGGGAAGAGAATAAACTTAAATCGTAAGTTTCACTAAATTGTTTAACTAAAAGTGGGAGGAGGGGACGAACTAGATTAAAGAATATATTCCCAAAATAATATTGGATATAGGCAATGATATCTGTATGAAAAATTGAAATAATGGGTGTCTTTGTTTTTTTGGCATATTGCACTCCCACAGAACGCCCATAACCTTGTAAGAAGCCAGAATATAAACCTCTCATTTGTGGCGCTTCTTCGACAATAATAATATCAGGTTGAAAGTGATTAAGTAATTTTGTATCACTCCAATAACGATGATTTAATGGTTGGGGTAAAGATTTATAAAATATCAGTGGTTCTGTCGGAAATGAATAGGAAGAAAAATTAATAAAGGTTTCTAGTTCTTCTATTCCTGACATGGGACGATTTCCTACTTGCTTAGGATATTTATTATTTATTTCCGGGTGGATTAGAAAAACTTCATGTCCTTGTTTTAATAGCCAGTGAACTCGTTGATGAACAGCGACAGAAACTCCGGTTAAAAATGGAGCATATAATCCTGTAAATAAGGCGATGCGAAGAGGTTTATTTTTCATGATTTTGAGGAAATGTTTTTTGGAAAAATAGATTACTGATGCGCTGGTTTATAATAATTGTTGAATGGGGAATTTTAGATGTTGAAGTGCCATAAAAAATCTAAAATTTCCCCATTCTCTTAAATAAATATGTTGGGTTTTCTTAACCCAACCTACATTTAGTTAACTGAGCAATATTACTTAAAGAGAAGCTTTGGGGTCAATTGGTTGATCTAACCATTGGTAAGGACGGTATTCAATTAACCGAATATTTTCACGTCCTTGGATTCGATAAGTAAGTCCACGCCAATTAATGCTTGATGTCCACAAAGAAGATAAAATTGTTAACCCATAAACCCACTGTGTTAAGGGAATAACTATCAACATTTTGAGGATGATTAAAGGTGATAGCTTAGGTATTTTTTCACCTTGATTGTGCAGGATTTGATGTATTCCTAATTCCATTAATAGCATTAGTAATACTAAACCAATGGTGTAGGAAATATAGGAAGCAAATAATAAGGATGCAGCGTACCATTGAGCCTCAAGTAATAGCTGGAAAATAACAATGATGACTAAGTTAGGTACGAGAATACTAGAATATGCTTCACTGACTATTGCTAACCACCGGGGATGATAAAGTTTAGAACCAATTATTAACCGTTTTAAGGATTCTAGAAAGTTACGTAAACTACTTTCTTCCCGATTTAGCATCAATAAAGAAGGGATAAATTTTATTTGTAACTTTTCTTGCTTGATAAGTTTATGGAGAAGTATATCATCTGTTAATACTTCTCCCCACTTATCTAAAAGGTTGATACGGTTTAATACTTCTGTTTTGATTGCTAATGTTCCACCCCAAGGAATTTGAAAAAGAAACATTTGCACTACGGTGGCAATATTACCGGAGTAGCGAACTAATGAACCCCAATAATTCCCCGTGGGAACATACCAACGGTTTCCTGTTGTTAATCCAACTTGATCATCAATGAGAGGAGTAACTAATTCTCGCAGCCAATTGGGATGAGCGACAATATCGGCATCTATAAAAGCTATAATCGGATAAGCATTATCCAAATCAGAAACAGCTTGTATTAGGGAACTGCATTTAAGACTACAATTATGACGAACTGCTCTTAATGTGCTAATTTGAATGTTGGTTACACTTAGTTGATTAATTGTTTCGGTGGCAATTTTAAAAGCTGGATCTTCTTGACTATCAATGATTAGCTTTAAATCATATTTCGGATAATTTTGTTGTAAGAGCGATCGCAAACAATTAGGTAAAAAGGGATCAGCCCCCCGTAAGCAAAGAATTACTGCCGTTTTTGGTAACTGTTCATCTGGTAATGACTTTGGTTTGTATGAACGCAAATACCATAAAAATACTAACGTTAAACAACTTTGAATTACCAGCCAACCGAACAAAGACTTAGATAGAAATATTATAAAATCTGGCATTATCTCTATAGTCTTATAAAGGAGTTAGGAGAAAGGAAGTAGGGGCGCAGGGTCTGCGCCCATTCATGAGTTAGGAGTTATATCTAATTCTCAATTAGGGATCAAGAGAATACTTGAGAAAGATGTTGATGGTAGTATTCTTGTTAACTTTAAAACTGGCATTTTTGAATTGAGGTGTGCCAGTGCTAATGGAAACAGTAGGATTTTTAGAAATTCCAAAACCCTCTTGAGGAATCCCGAAAAAATCCTTATTGAGTTTGCGATCGCCATTTTGATCATCAACTACAGCCACAGCATAAGTTCCAGGTTTTAATCCAGAAAATACGCGCTTTATAGAACTACCTGTAATTTTTGTACAACCACTTTTAACTTCACTTTTAGCATTATCGGGAAATCCTTTTTCAGAGTTATAAACTCTCATACAAATTTCCCCGGTTTTGTTAGTAATACCATTAACAACCACAGTTAAAGATGTTGTTGATTCAGCATAGGCTATATCTGTGAAGCTGATAGTTAGTAAAGTAGCAAGCAAGAAATTACTAACTTGGAGTATTTTCAACATAGATCAATATTTCACCCGTAATAAGTTTAGACTAATTTAATAGTAGATTTTTACTACTAAAAATGATTTGTTGTCCAATGAATTGCTAATATTGCTATGGTTTAGGTTTGATAACCAAAATTACGCACAAACAACATTTTGGCAGCTATTAAGAAATCTTTCACTAATAGCCATTCTGTACCTGATAGCTTTTTAGCAAGGCTGATATGGCACAAAATTTGCTCATACCAATTAAGTTGACTATGATGAATAGAAAACCAATATTCCCGTAAAATTCGCCAATGAGGTAATAATATTTTTCCCTTATTTGTTGAATCAAACCACACTGCATAATCATAAAAATTAGGCAGCATATTCACTGAATATTGGGGATTATTATCATTAAATGACAAGTAATTAGGAAAGAACATACTCAGAGATTGTTGAGGATGGATTCTCGCAAAAAATAGATATTCGGGAATTTCATAAAATCGTCCCAGCATACCTAATCTTAATAATAAAATTCCATCTGCATTCCCATAACCACCCATAGCAGGTATTTTTTTTAATACACTACTGCGGATAACTCCATATATTTGATAACACAGATGTTTAGTGAGTAATTCATGAAATCTTTGATGAGCTTTTAGGGAATTAGTATTGAGTTTAATGTCATAATTTTGCCTAAATTCTCCCTGCTCATCAATAAAATATGTGTGGGAGTGACATAAAATGTATGTGGGATTTTTTTCCAATATATCCATACATTTCTCAATAAAATCGGGAGCGTGCAAATCATCATAAGCAGCCCATTTAAAATACTCACTGTTAGATAATTCAAAAACACGGTTGAAGTTACAAGCACAACCAATATTAGTTTCATTACGATAGTAACGAATCCTGTGATCTTGGGCGGCGTAAGTTCTGCAAATAGTTTCTGTATTATCTGTAGATGCGTTATCTGAGATAATTAATTCAAAGTCTTTAAATGTCTGTGCTAACAGGGAATCTAAACACTCTTGAAGAAATTTCTCGCCATTATATACAGGTAATCCAATACTTAATTTTGGGGGATGGTTATTCATGCACAAACTCCTAAATTTTAGTCTTTATTTCATCAGTTTTTGAATGTCAGTTTTTTGCAACCATTCATTGGTGCGGCGCATTCCTTCTGCTAAATCAATTTTTGCTTGATAATTCAAAATATTTTGCGCTTTGGCAATAGAATAGGCATAAGGACGACTCATAAAATCAACTGATTCTGGAAGGATATCAGCCTTTTTACGAAATAATTTTTGCCCTTGAAGACGCACCCGAAGGAATAATTTCATTTCCTCTTTAGGTAAAGACATTGGTGCTGGTAAATTTTCCAATGATGCTAAATGAATAAAGTAATCCTTCCAAGAAGTTTCTTTACCGTCGGTAATGTTAAAAACCTCTCCATAAGCCGATTTTTCTATAGCTAAAAAGATGGCATCAATTAAGTTATCTACATATAGATGATTCATCACACCTTTGCCTTCATTAGCATAGGCAAATAATTTTTGTCTCATCATGTGAATTGGTCGAACTATCCAGGGAATACTTCCAGGTCCATAAACATCTCCAGCCCGAATTACAATCACGCCAAATTCTGGGGTATTATTTAATTTTAAAATTTCTATTTCTGCTTCAATTTTTGTTTGGCAATAAGCATTATTTTCACCAGAAAGCGCACCTAATTCTGTAACTTTTTCAGGGTAATCAAACCCATAGACTAAAGCAGTAGAAAGATGAACAAATGTTTTTACACCAGCTTGTTTAGCAGCCTTGGCGATATTAACAGTACCAGAAACATTTATTTCTCGAAAATGCTTAATATCCCCCGCTTCTTCGGCAAGTTGAGCATTATGTAAAACTATATCTACTCCCTGACAAGCTTTTGAGCAAATTGCTGGGTCAGTGATATTACCAACGAAAATTTCTACACCTAAATTTTGAGATGTTTTATCTTTAACTTGAGAACTTTGGATACCTTTAACTTTCATGCCTTGCGCTACAGCTAATTCGGCTGCACGTAAACCAATAAATTCGTCAATTCCAGTAATCAGCAGGGTTTTATTTTGTAAGTTCATGTTGGGATATGGATAGGTATTTTGTGATAGCATGACTAACGCCATACAGTTGAAGAAGTTATACAATCTGAGTTCAAAATTGCGATAAAATGCAACTATGAACTGTTGTATTTGCAAGAGAATTTTACTGCTGTTAATAACATTTAACTTCTATCTTTGGTTGGTGTTAATTTAGAAAATATTTGACAGAAGTTGATTGATTTGAAGTGCAACAAATTTCTAAAAACTATCAGCCGGATCAGCAGAACGGAGTTTATTAATAGCTAATGCTCCAGATGTAATGCAAATTAAAACTGTAGACACTAAGACAAGTAAAGCATTATTGCTTGTCATCATGATCGGTAATTTAGTTGCTTTCATAGCAAAATCGTATAAGCCAATGGAAACAATAAAGCCAGGAATATAACCTAACAATGCTAAAATTAATGCTTGTTGAAAAACCACATTTAATAAATAGCCATTCGCATAGCCAATAGCTTTTAAAGTGGCATAGGCAATAAATTGAGTAGCAATATTGCTATACAAAATTTGATAAACAATTACTACACCAACTACAGAAGCCATAATTAGCATCAAGTTCAAGATAAAACCAATGGGGGTTCTCACTGACCAATATTGTTTTTCAAAAGCAACAAATTCCTGCCGAGTGAAGACTTTGACATCATTGGGTAGATTGGCTTTTAAATTAGCTAAAATTTGTTTTATATCAGCACCATCTTTAAGTTTAATCACTCCCATATCTATTTTTTCAACTGGACGACTATTAGGATTTATTCTTAAAAAAGTTGAGTCGCTAACAATTAAATTACCATCAACACCAAAGGATGGTCCTAAACTAAATAAGCCACCAACTCTTACCCGATAACCCTTAATAGCATCAAAAGGAAAAATTTCAATTGGCTGTTTGATATTTCCCTGAGTAAATAATTCAGCTATTGGTCCAAATTCTGGACGAGCATCTCTATCAAATAGCATGACATCAGGAATTTTGAGTTTATCTAAATTTTGTTGAACTTCTGGAATATCTAGCACTGATTTTCCTGGGTCAAAACCAATGACATAAATTGAATATTTTTCCCCACTAACAGGATTTTTTAATTTTGCAAATTGCAAATAAATTGAACTAACTGAATCAACACCATCAAACCCTAAAGTTTGGTATAACCGAGTGCGAGAAAAACTTTGAATTGCTGTCAAAGATTTATATTGAGAACTAACTAAAAATAAATCCCCATGCAATCGTTGATGTAGTGCTGTTGCACTAGAATATAGTGCATCTTGAAAACCAAGTTGAATAAACATTAACAGCACAATAAAGCCAATTCCGGCTACAGCTATCACAAAGCGAAGTTTCTGCTGGACAAGCTGTAGCCATCCTAAAGGAATTTTGAAATTCATATATTTAATCATTAGTGATTGGTCATTAGTCATTAGTTTGTAATTGGTAATTAGGTAATTTATTTCTCCTATTACCTTTATTTCATAACCAGATCCCCGACTTTTGAGATCAATTTATAATTTGTGGACACAATAAATAAAAGAAGTCGGGGATCTTATCACCCTAATTCTTACTTATTTTTTAATGACTAAATCTGGATGGCAACATCAACTTGCAAGTTAGTTAAGCGAGATATCTTTTGACTATCGCTAGGATTATCAATAGATATTTTGACTTCAATTACTCTGCGGTCTGCGTCAGAATTGGGATTAATACTAAAAATGCCTTGTTTATCAACTTGCCAACCAACTTCTCGGACAGTTCCTTGTAATTTGCCAGGAAATGTAGTGCTGGTAATGATAGCTTTTTGGCCAACTCGGACATTTTGAATATCGGTTTGATATACTTCGGCTAAAACTTGCATTTTTGATGTATTGCCAATTTCTGCAAAACCG
>JANMGZ010000327.1:0-7029 GCA_031374905.1 Dolichospermum sp. OTE_70_metabat_362_sub | reverse complement strand
AGTGAGCGTTTTTTTGATTAAATAGCTAATTAATTGCTGATTAGTAGCTTGCAAAGATTCAATTGTTATCTGTAAACAAGTATCTTTAATCTCAACCTGAATCTGAACATTAATCGCCTTAGATTGTAGTGTCGAATTTAAGAGCGAGGCAATGGCAAATACATCCCCTTGCTTTGCCAGTAAGACTAAATTGCTTTCTGTCATAAAACTCCTGGTCGAGAAAACCACCAGGGCTATTTTAGAATAAAATCAGACATTTTATATATTGCGTTATTTTGGGCTTCAAAAATTCTATGTTCCGATGGCTAGAAATACCTAAATTCGTTGCTTAAATCTAGAATGAAATAGCCCTGAGTGCATAAATAAAAAATATTCAGGGTGAGTTAGGAAAACCCAACACACCCCCATGACTAATTAGCAACTTCAGCCATTTCAATGACACGCCCTTCATAATCCTTAACTAAAAAATTCAAAGGCTTTTGGTTGCGAATTTTGAACTTTAAACCCCTGACTTCTACCCGCATTAAAATTAATTCTAGACAATCATGATCAAAGCAAACATGACGATGCTGATCTTTTTTGCCTAAACTTGCACCAGTGATAATATGTAATTGAGTATTTTTCTTGAGTTGATACCACAGTCCGTCATTACCATTATTCATGGTGCTATTAGACCAACTCGGACTTGCGGACATATACAGCGGGTCAATACTTGTTGCACCAATAGTTTGTTCGTAGTTGTAATAATAGTGCAAAGGAACTTCCGCTACTGGCAAATCTAGCAATCCTGCATATAACTGTCGGGCAACTTCTAAATCCGATACCATGACAGTATAAACTTTAGGTGCGCTACTCAGAAACATCCACATAGCGCCAGCATAAGCTGCCAGCAGGATAATCATAATCCCCTGGGTGGAGAACAGGCTATCCAAGGGCAGGGAAGGTAAAAATGAGCCTAAAGTGAGTGGACTCAGCAGGAACATTATGGAACTAGCTTCTATAACCATGAACAAACGGGATCAAAATAAAGGAGGTGCTTTGAGTATTGTCAGTTAAGACTAACATTGTTTCTAGTTTATCAATAGTCTCGTGGTCTGACTTTACAAACTTACTAACTTTCCGATATTATTAACCATCCCATCACCATTCCCTAGTATATTTTAACAGTTATCTAGTTCAGAGATTGTGCAAATTCCCCACTTTCCCGAAGCCAATCACCCATTGGTGAAGTCGCTATTTCATCACAGTGATCAAGAACTACTGAGTCTATTTCAGCAATATCCAGATTATGGCAAGTATTTTACGGTGATTTTTTGCCGTTATAGCCCCATAGTTTACACCTTAATTCGGCATTCAGCGCGATCGCCTGTGCAAGCTGATTATTTATTTGCTCTGATCTGGCGAAATATCTATTATGAATTAGGGGGACTGGATTTAAACCAAGCAACCTCAGGGACGGATTCTTTAACCCTCCAAAACTGGTTAATTAACATCACTGCGTTCCATATTAACGAGATTAAGCTTCCACCTACAGAAGCCATTCATTATTCCCTCAAGGATACATCACCACCGCTATGGTGTTATGTAGAACAAGCGTTAGATCAACTACCAGCAATATCACGATTAATCGTCTTAATGGCGCAAACCTTCCACTGGAGTGAAACCAGAATTGCTGCGTATTTGCAAGCTGAGGGAGAACAAATTTCCCCCGCTGAAGTCGCAAGTTCTCTCCAAGAAGGTTATCGACTGCTAGAAGATAAATTACCTGCTGATATTCGGGCTATTTACTTAGGCGAAGATGGGATTTAGCGATAGATTAGCTATAATAATCACAATAGCTCATCTACTGCATAGAACTAAGGCAAAACGCCCATACCTGAATCCTGAACATAAAATTAGTCTTACAGCATTTATTTACAGCCAGAATTTTACAATTAAATCTTATGAAACAACGGCATTTGTTATCAGGAAATTCGATCAATGTAGGCAATTTCTCAAAGTTGCCAGGTTTGACTTTTTATATTCTACTATTCACCTGTTTATTTACGAATACAGGTGTAAAAGCCATTGATATTACCCAACAAATTCACCGTCCTTTAAATAGTTCCGCGGGTAAATCATCACGAAATCTGGCTGATAGATTATTCAAACAGGGTAAACAGCAATTAGTCCAAGGTTTTCCCGGAAAAACCCTAAAGTTAGCTTTAGAAGCTTTAGAAATTTATCACTCGTTGGGTGATTTAAAATCCCAAGGTTCAACTTATGATTTACTAGCTAATACCTATCTGCAATTAAATGATATCAAAAATGCTGAAGATGCTATCCGGCGACAGTTAGCAATTTCCCGCGATAATCAAGATTTTCAAAATCAGATCTTTGCTTTGAATAATTTAGGTACTTTATTCCTACAAAAAGGCGAAAATATTGCCGCTCAAGAAACTCTTGAAGAAGCTTTAGTTGTGGCTCGTAATGTGATTAATATTGAAGGACAAGGTCTATCTTTAAGTAATTTGAGTTTGGTTGCCATCAGAAGAGGTGATTATAATAAAGCCATAAAAATTGGTGAATATGCTCTGACTTTCCGCCGCCAAGTTGGTGATGATATTGGTGAAGCTAACACCCTAAATAATCTTGGTGATGCTTATTTAGCTATCGGCGATTATCAAAATACTATTGGTAGTTATGGTTTTGCAATGCGATTAGCTAAAAGAAGTTTTGAGCGTCCTAATCAATTAAGAGCAATTGATGGTTTGGTCACGGCTCATGCTACTATGGGACGTTATGATCGAGCTTTGGAACTGTTAGATAACCGTGTTAAACTGACAGATTCATATAGAAATCCCGCAGAAGATTTAAAATATTTAGCTATCTCTGGGGATATCTATGAAAAAATGGGAAACTTTGCCAAAGCTAAAGATTTATATAAACAGGCTATTTCCATAGCCCAGAAATTAGAAGATAGTAAGCAACAAAGTTTATTAGTTTATAAAATTAATGAATTAAAAGGACGTTAATAATCAAAATCTCAGATCTCCGACTTCTTGAAGAAGTCGGGGATCTAATTAAAATAGGAAATAAGTCATGATCACGAATTAAAGATGAATATGATAGTATGGTTATTATCAGGTTAGAAATTCAAAACAATTAAAAATTCACCCAATTAGGTGATGAATGTTCATAAACCAAATGATTATCATAAAATCAGAACTATAAAATATTCTTGCTGACTTCTATTCCTAAACTTTTTTAATCATGACTTCTTCCATAGAAATTCCTTTAATTGGCAAAAAAGTTAAATATCCATGGCGTTGGTTAATGGGTTTAATAGCTAGTGGTGTCTTAATTGTGGGAACAACAGCCACTATCAAAAGCATACAGCAAAAAAATAGTCCTATAGATGTTAGTAAATTGACTGTTCCTGTAGAAGCAAAAAGCGTAACTGTCCGCATTACTGCTAGTGGGAAAGTCCAACCTGTCCAAAGTGTGAATATTAGTCCTAAAAGTCCTGGACTTTTGGCAGATTTAAATGTTGAACAGGGAGATACTGTCAAACAAGGACAAATAATTGCTCGCATGGATAATTCGGAAATTAAAATGCGAATTCTTCAATACCAAGCTAATTTACAACAAGCAAAGGCACAGTTAGCCCAAAGCCAAGCCGGAACTCGTCCCGAAGAAATTGCCCAAGCAAAAGCCCGCGTAGACCAAGCACAGGCACAATTAGCGATTATCCGCGATGGCAATCGTTTACAGGAAATTCAACAAGCACAGGCTCAAGTAGACTCAGCAAAAGCTTCTTTAGAATTAACTCAAGCTAGGGTGAAACGTTATCAAGATTTAGCGAAAAATGGGGCTATTTCGCAAGATAGTTTAGAACAATATATCAGTGAAAATAGTAAAGCTAAGGCTAATTTAGAAGAGGCTCAAAGACGATTATCTTTACTAAAAGTGGGTAATCGTAACCAAGATGTTCAAAAGCAACAGGCAATTGTTAATCAAGAACGGGAAGGATTACGAAAGTTAGAAAATGGTGATCGTCCCCAAGAAATTTCTAGATTGAAAGCGGCAGTAGCTAGTGCAGAGGCTCAATTAAAACAACAACAAGTCCAGTTAGAAGATACAATTATTCGCGCTCCTTTTTCGGGAATTGTGACTCAAAGATATGCGACAGTGGGGGGTTATGTGAGTCCGGCAATTTCTGCTTCTAGTAATGCTTCTGCTACTTCAACTTCCATAGTAGCCTTAGCAAAAGGTTTAGAAGTTTTAGCCAATGTTCCTGAAGTAGATATCTCCCAAATTAAACAGCGACAAAAAGTAGAAATTACCATTGATGCTTATCCTGAAGAAGTTTTTCAGGGACAGGTACGTTTGATTGCTCCGGAAGCGGTAGTTGATCAAAATGTGACATCCTTTCAAGTGCGCGTGGCGATTAATACGGGGGCTGAAAAACTGCGCTCAGGAATGAATGTCAGTGAAGTGACATTTCTTGGCAATAATATTAAAGATGCGCTGTTAATTCCCCAGGAGTTAATTGTTACTCAAAAAGGAAAAACTGGAGTTTGGCTATTAGGTGAAAAAAATCAACCCCAATTTAAGTTTGTGACAATTGGTGCAAATATTGATAACCAAATTCAGGTTTTAGAAGGGTTAAAAGCCGGAGATCGCATATTTATTGATCTACCTAAAACCAAAGAAAAAGGAAATAGAGAACAGGCAAAAGAAAATAAAAAATAAGCACAAATTATGGACATTTTAGAAAGTGTAAAAATGGCGACTACTACCCTATTAGCTAATAAGTTGCGGAGTAGTTTAACTATGTTAGGAATTATTATTGGGAATGCTTCAGTTATTGCCATGATTGGCATTGGGGAAGGCGCACAAACATTGGCAACTAAACAATTTGAATCATTAGGACCAAATACTCTATTTGTTGTTCCTGGGAGTCCAGGAAGTCGGGGAAGGGTGACAGCAATGCCCAGAACTTTAGTTTTACAAGATGCGAAAGCGATCGCTAAACAAGTCCGTGCAGTCAAAGAAGTTGCTCCAGAAATTAATAACCGAAGCACAATTACTTATAGAAATAGAAATACAACTAGTACAGTAATCGGTACTACCCCCAATTATATAACAGTTCGGAGTTTTGAAATTAAAGAAGGCAGATTTTTTAATGACTTTGATATTAAACGTAATAAAAGAGTAGCAGTATTAGCTCCAGATTTAGCAAATAAACTATTTGATAATCAAAATCCTGTCGGTCAAAAAATTCGCATTCAAAATACTACTTTTGAGGTTATTGGCTTAACAGTAGCTAAAGGTTCTTCCTTTGGAAGTAACAGTGATGATACAGCTTTTATTCCTATTAATACTATGTTTAGCCGGCTGGTGGGGAGAACATCCCCCTTCGGTATTAATATTTCTTTAATTTCTGTATCTGCTAAAGATGAAAATAGTATCTCAGCAGCAGAATTTCAAATGACTAACTTACTGCGTCGTAGACACAAAATTGTGCGTGAAGATGATTTTACCATTCAAACCCAAAAGAACCTCTTAGAAATCACCAATACAATTACCGGGGCATTAACACTAATGTTAGCGGCAATTGCTAGTATTTCTTTGTTGGTTGGCGGTATTGGGATTATGAATATTATGCTAGTTTCTGTGACTGAACGTACCCAAGAAATAGGACTCCGTAAAGCCATTGGTGCAACTCAACAAGACATCCTTCTGCAATTTATGATTGAAGCCGTAATTTTATCAGTAGCCGGCGGTTTAATCGGCATTGCTTTAGGCGGTGGTAGTATCATTTTAGTGGGAATATTTACCCCTTTACAGGCTGCAATTTCACCAAGTGCAGTCATATTAGCTGCTAGTGTTTCTGGTGGAATTGGTTTATTTTTTGGTGTAGTTCCGGCTCGTCGTGCGGCTCAACTTGACCCCATGGTAGCACTGAGAACGGCTTAATTTGCAATTGGTAATTCCCAGATCCCCGACTTCTAATATCAATTCTCATTTATTTACAAGATAAAATAAGAAGTCGGGGATCTTAATCACAAGTCGTTCAGGATTCCTACATCTGTTTTTAGAATTGGTAATTTTAAATAAAAGGATAAATCTTTTATGGCTAATACTTTGACTTTTAATGATCCGAATATTCCCCAATCTGCACCAGAATCAGCAATTATTCGTTTAGAGGATATTTTCAAAGTTTATGGAATTGGAGAAATAGAAGTTAAAGCCCTGAATAATGTGAATTTGGTCATCAAACAAGGTGAATATTGTTCGATTATGGGTCCTTCTGGTTCTGGTAAATCCACAGCCATGAATATTATTGGTTGTTTAGATCGTCCCAGTACCGGAAATTATTATTTAGATAATTTGAATGTCGCTCAAATGAGTGATACTGACTTGGCGCATATTCGCAATAAAAAACTCGGTTTTGTTTTTCAACAATTCCATTTATTAAATCAATTAACGGCTCTAGAAAATGTGATGTTGCCAATGGTATATGCTGGTGTTAAACCTGGGGAAAGAAAAGATCGGGCCACGGAAGCATTAATCAAAGTCGGTTTAGAAAAACGCCTCAATAACAAACCTACCCAATTATCAGGGGGACAACAACAAAGAGTAGCGATCGCTCGCGCTATTGTCAATAATCCCGTCGTTCTCCTCGCAGATGAACCTACCGGCGCACTTGATTCTCACACTACCCAAGAAGTATTAGACTTGTTTAATGAACTTAATAGCAGTGGTATCACTGTTGTTATCGTCACCCATGAATCAGAAGTTGCGCGTCAAACTAAGCGGATTGTTTGGTTTCGTGATGGTGAAGTTGTTCATTCACATCTTACTCCCAACGAATTACATCAAGTTGTCATATCTTAATGTCAATTAATTTTATGGCGGTATTAAAAAATTTAAACCAGATTTTTTAATCTTCCATTTCTAAGATACCAACCAATATATGACAACTTGATGTAATTCGTTGGGAGTAAGATGTGAATGAACAACTTCACCATCACGAAACCAAAC
>JANMGZ010000204.1:0-1783 GCA_031374905.1 Dolichospermum sp. OTE_70_metabat_362_sub | reverse complement strand
TTATCATTATAAACTGGTTGCGGCCAATGTTTTTGGACAGATTTGATGGTTTCTTGATCCCAATATGCACCTTTAACTAAACGAATAGTCAGAGGATAACCGCGCTGTTTTAACCAAGCAATGATATCTCTAGCGTCTTCTTCACTGTCACGGAGATATGCTTGGATTGTCATCCCGATATCTGTGCATTGACGAAATTCTTCTTCCAGTAACAACTTTTTGAGAATGGTGAAAGTAATATCTTTATAGGCATATTGTTCCATATCAAAATGGACTGCTGCACCTAATTCTTGAGCGCGACGGAGTAAAGTCCGAATATGATTGCTTACTTTTGCTTCACTACCTTGGGCATCTAAAGGATCAAATTGGGAATAAAACGCCGTTAATTTGACAGAAACCTGGACTTTCGGGATATTTTCGCCGTCAGCCTCATCAATAGCGGGAATTTTCGCCCAATTTTTGGATGCTTCCACCAATTGCTGCATCAATTCCAGGTATCTTTCTAAATAAGATTGCGCTTCTATTTCTGTAATTACCGCTTCACCAAGTAAGTCAATGGTGAAAGCCATTTTCTCCTTTCGCAGTCTCTCAACGGTTTTGATGACTTGCTTGATATTTTCGCCAGAAATATACTTGTGTGCTAAAGTTTCTACAGCCGTTCCCACGGTTGTGGCTGCTACCTGTGCCGGCATAGAATCAGGGTTAGCAAAGTTTAAGATTGCTTTTAAAGCTGCGGGTAATTCTACGGAATCATCTCCCAAATATTCTTGCATATGGGAGGCAATTTCTGATTTACTATGTAAAGCGGGTAAAGTGTCTATGAATCTAAATAACTGTACCCGTAAACCAGGATTACTCATAGCCCAGTCGAGTAGTTTATCATCAAGGCGCATTTGATCCCGTAAAGCCCCGAAAAATGAGCGATTTTCCCCAGTAGCAGCCAAAACCTGTTTTGCAATTTCTTGGGTTTTCGCTTCGTAAGTGTTGGTTTCTATTTGTAATACCATAAAATTTGTTAGTAGTCAGGTTTCTGAATTAATGTTGAATAATGGTGTAAAAGTTTTGAATGTGGTTGTCTCGAATATCTGGAGAAACTTGGTTTTAGTCTCTTTGGGTATAAGTATAGTTGGCTTGGGAGGTTGTACAAAAAAGCCGACAAACGCACAATTGGAATTATGGCGTAAAGAAGCAAGCGATAGCAATGCGGAAATTCTAGCAGATAAAGCCAAAAAGAACCCACAGCGTCAGTGGAATTTAGCTATTCAAGGTGAGACAGCCAATGGTAAATCAGAAACTTTAAATTGGCCGGAGTTGCTTAAATTAGCTACAACGGATGTGAATACTATTGATGCAAATAATATTGTTAACCCAAATCAAGTATTTAAATTTCGCGGAATACCAGTATCTAAACTCCTAAAAAATTTTGGTGTTCCCCCAGGAGTCACAGAAATAACTTTTGTCTGCTACGATGCTTATCATGTCACAGTAAAAGTAGCAGATTTGCTTAATTATCCAATTATTTTAGCATTAGCTAAAGATAATAAACCAATTCCTCGTGATCAAGGAGGTCCAGTTTATTTAATCTTTCCCTATACCAAATATCCCCAAATTAGAAAAAAGTATAGTGAAAGTATCTGGGCTTTTTATGTAACTCATATTATATTTGGTACAGAAAAACCATTAGTGCGTGTGGGTAATCGTCAACTCAATTTAGTTGATCTTGATAAACTACCACAAATTACACTTGACCAAAATGTTGCTTATCGTGTCTGGTGGCCGAGTA
>JANMGZ010000190.1:0-14567 GCA_031374905.1 Dolichospermum sp. OTE_70_metabat_362_sub | reverse complement strand
TATCTCACTTGATACATTGTATAGATATTTCTCCATTAAAACTACGTATTCAACATAAATTAACATACCTAATCATGAATTCTAGGTTTGATAAATCATTCTTAAAAAGATATAATTCTGGTTGCAACCAACAATTGACATCGTTAATCTTAACACTATTTTATGATGACTATCTCCGTAAAAACCATGAATTTTTTTGAGAAATATCGGCATATAACAGTCTATAAATACTGATTATTTTGTATACTGCCTGTTATCCTCAATGATTGGGTTAGAAATTTTTCTCACTAGTAGCTTCCAAATTAACGTTATTGTTATTGTTTGATAAATTGGGTATGCGTATATATTTACGAACTACATTCATTACCCGATCCGCTACAATTGGTTTAGAAATAAAGTCTGTAGAGCCAACGACTTTGGCCCGAACCCGATCTACTAAGCCATCATTACCAGTTAATATAATCACTGGTGTTTCCGCAAAAGCAGAAATTCTGCGTAATTGTGTACAAATTTCATAACCGCTGGCCACGGGCATAATTAGATCTAAAAAAATCAAGTCTGGCTTTTCTTGGATAATAATAGGTAAAGCTTGCACAGCATCTTGGATTTTAATAAATCTCAGTCCATAACTGGTCATAATTTGTTCTAAGATTTTACACACCTGTGGACTATCATCTACACAAGCTATCAATGGAGGAGTTTGATTTTTTGGTTGCTTGACGTTGGACTTACTAGGTTCAGTAACTATTAATGGTAAATCAGGTACTTCTACTAATTCAATGATGCCTTTGAGGACATAGGGAAGTAGGGAACGTGCCACAGGCATGACATCTTGTTTCATTCTTATTCCCAACTCACGCAATGTGAATTTACCATTAATTAAACTGACAAAATTTCTGTATACAGAGGGATTTACTAGTTGCTGTAGTTGTTCTGGTCGTCGCAGAACTGGCGCTAAATTCGGAGAAATATTTGCTAATCCAGCTTGTGACCAAATTGACCACGCATCTTGCATTTGCTTAATGGACATATCTGTATTGGTAAAGCTGATAGGCATTTCCAATATCACCTGCTGAGTGCGACTACAAGTAACAGAGGCAAAATCGAGTTCCTGGGCTAGGTCAAAAAATAACTCAGCTATAGTACCTTCGACAAAGGCGTTAATTTTTTCTCTTTGGATTTTCTGTCTTTTGTGAAAAATATCCAAGAGGTTATAATCCCAGTAATCTATTGCTATATCCTCATGACGACAGCGAATTTTGTCAACATCTATAGCCGGACAATATTGAGCCATATTTCTGCGCCAACGTCTGAAGGGATGATCACTACCTGTAGCCCAGACTATTCGGCCTAAACGATAGTAGAATGTCCATTTTCTACCTTTTTCACTTTTGATATTTAGTTGTCCGTTATATTGTAATTGAGTACATTTTTTAAATTCATTAAATAAGTTTTGAACTTCTTTCAAATCTGGGTTGCTCATCATGCTTTTCCTAAGAATTTATTGATTATTTATCTATGAAAATCAATGCTTATTTTCTTTAAAGATTATTTGATTATTTAATTAGGGAACTAAAAAAACTCAAATTAAATGCAATCTAAATTTTGTTGTTAGGCGGTTTGATGCCTGTATCCCTTGCGGGAGGAGTAGTTATATTTGTGTAAGCAAGGAATCGGGAATCAGGCTAGAGAAGTGGACTGAGTTTTGTATAGCTACGCCACACAATCTGTCAAAAATCAAATAGGATTCTTATAGTACATATTAAAAAGTATAGAATTGAGACAATGCTTTACTGTTAATTTCGCATTTACAAGCATGATAATGTACTTACCGATAATCATTTTTACTAAATAATCCTGATTATATTCCACTTAATCTATCATACTATATCAGTAAAAATGCTTATCTTAGGCAACAGGGAACAGGACACAATTACCCATGACCCATTTTCTATAATTATATGCTGTGATTCTAGCTACTTGCCGTTAGATATTCTTTTGATGATTATAGCTGGTTACAGCTAATCTGAGATTACCTTGATGGGCAGCTAGTAGTTGTTTACCTGTTTCTTGAGCCAATCCAGTCCAGTGCATTAATAGTGCTAACTTAACCCATTTACCGCTACGTTCTAGTAAAAAGCCGGCGGCTTCTCGATTTAACCCGGTGAGGTCTTGTAATATCCGCAAGGCGCGATCGCGTAATTTTTGATTAGTGACAGCGACATCTACCATTCGATTCCCATACACCTTACCTAGTTTAACCATTACCCCAGTCGAAAGGGTATTTAACACTAATTTCGTCACCGTTCCCGCTTTTAAGCGAGTAGAACCAGCCAAAACTTCCGGCCCTGTCAACAAACGAATGTCAATATCAACTTCAATACTGACTTGTTCTGCGGGGACACAGGCGATAAAAATAGTCTTAGCCCCTCGTTGACGAGCCGCATTAATAGCACCGTGAACAAAAGGAGTTGTTCCCCCAGCAGTGATACCAACGACTACATCCAGTTGGGTAATTTGTCGTTGAGCGATCGCACTTTCCCCATCTTCAGACCGATCTTCTAAATCCTCGGAACTGCGGACTAATGCTCCAGCACCACCCGCAATAATCCCTTGTACCAACTCTGGGGAAGTACAGAAAGTAGGTGGACATTCAGCAGCATCTAATACTCCCAATCTCCCACTTGTCCCTGCACCCACATAAAATAAACGTCCACCTTGACTCAGCCTTTCGGCTGTGCAGTCAATAGCTGCCGCCAACTGAACTTTAGCTTCTGCTACGGCTGCTACAGCCTTTTGGTCTTCGCTATTAAATAACTCCACCAATTCTAAAGAGTTGAGTTGATCTAAATTAAGACTATTGGGATTGACTTGTTCTGTAAGCAGATGCCCGCGTTCCTGGAAATTTGTCATTTTGTGTATCCTGTGTCAGTGGTCAGTAGTCAGTTGTCAGTTTTTGTTTACCAAAATGACTCATGACAAATTATAATAAACCTTCCAGTTGACGACGAATGCTGTCTAAATCAGAATTAACACTTTCTGGGGCAGATGGACTGGGAGGAAAAAAGTTTTCATTAGTATCTTCTATTTCCCGTTCAGCTTGCCAATCAGTTTGTTCCACGTTCGTTTCGGGTGGAATCACTAGATCACTATTTTCGGGAACAATTTCCCAAGTATAGCCAGTGCTTTCGCAAAATTCTTTAACATCATCAGCATTCATCATCTCTACTGTCGGTATAGCAAAGTCTTGAGCTTCTAACATTAAAGCAAAACGGGTAGCATCGTCCTCTGATTCAAACAAGAGGATTTTATTCCCTTCTATCCCTTGGGCATTGCTAACCCGAATGCTGTGAATCCCTTCATTATCAGTACCAGCATTAAAAATCAGTACAAAAACACGCATTATCTGTCCCTTGATCAGTTCTTTAACTTATATTAAAGAACTGGGCTGTAAATTCGTAAAAACCTCAAATAATTTTTGTCCGCTGGGGGGATTGATGGCGATTATTGTTTCCCCAAGGGGTGCGGCTTCTGGGAGAGTAATATGTAACGAAAAGTAAAGTTGCCCAAAACCTCTTCTTGGTTCTATTACTTATATAAGAGGTTATGGGGACTCAGCTATAGACCGAACAAAAGAGATTACTTTCCGGTTTTGCAAAAGCACAAGCTGTAATTTTTTCCATCATCTAGCTATACTCTAATAGTTAAATGCAAAATTATATCGACATTAATTTATATTCTGCACACCTTAAACAACTCTGAGTAATGTTTTGTTCCCCTAGTGAGTATTTTGCCAGATATCTGGTAATCAAATACTAAAAACCTATGTCTAATTCTCTTAGTGAAAATTCTCGCCCCACTAATTCTGGCATTAAACGCCTATTATTAACGATATTGAGTCGTGGTGGATTAGGTATAGGTGCTTTGTTGTTGCTGGGAATTATTGCAGGTATTTGGCGATTAAGAAGTTTTGTCTATCACGATTTAGTCCCATTAGCAACCCAAAGTCTGACTACTACTCTCAACCGTCCAGTAAAACTGGGAGCAGTTAAGTCCTTTTCTTTAACTAGCGTTCAATTTGATGCTTCGGAGATTCCGGCTACACTTACAGATCCAGATAATGCAAATATTAAAGCAGTAGATGTGGGATTTGATATTTGGAAGTTAGTTATTAACCGCAATCTTCGATTAGATGTAACTTTAATTAATCCAGATGTTTATGTTGAACAAGATAATCAAGGACGATGGTTAACGACTACTATCGCTCCAGCTACTACTGGAGGGCTGATTAAAACCAATTTAGATAAGTTGCGGTTTCGGGATGCCAATTTAGTATTAGTGCCGAAAGTCCGCCGGGGGGGAAAATTTTCTTTACCAGTCCCTGTGGGATTTTCCGGAATTAATGGGACGGCTCAACTCTTAAATAAAAATCGCCTGATTAAATTAGACTTGGCAGGTAAGGCTGTAAATGGGGGTAGTATTTCCATTGCGGGAGATTTAATTCCTCAGAAAACTTTAGCAGGGGATTTTCAACTGCGAGGACAAAATCTCCTTGCCGCAGATATTACCCGGATTGTAACTTTGCCACTGACTTTACAAGCTGGTAGAGCCAATGGTGATTTGCGAATTAAGGTAATGCCGAAACAGAAAACCCTACTCTATGGTAATGCTGCTATGGAAGGGGTAACGATCCAAATTCCTAAAATCCCCCAATTATTAATTAATAGTCAAGGGAATCTCAGTTTTAATGGACTGGAAATTAAATTAGATAATATAGTCACAAATTACGGAAAAATCCCGGTTACAGCATCGGGTACTATTGATCAGCAAAGAGGATTTAATTTAAAAGGGCGTGTGAATGCGGTAAGTTTAGCCAATGCCCAAGAAACTCTGAAAGTAAAGTTACCATTCCCTGTGACTGGCATAGCTCAAGCTGATTTGCAGTTAACTGGAGCAACTGCTAAACCTGTGCTATCTGGTAATGTTAGTACCTTGAAAACTGCCCGCATTGATCAAGTTGATTTCCAACCAATTAGTAGTAAATTTAAGCTGATTAGCAGTAAGTCCCTATTGAGAATTACAGATATTCAGGGAAAAACTGTCTATGGCGGTGAGGTTAAAGGTGCGGGGATGATTAAACTAGGTCAAGTCCCCCAACTGAATTTTCAACTGCAAGCCGAAAATCTGCCAGGGGATGCGATCGCTCAAGCATATAATATCAAAACAGGATTCCCCATTGGACTGATGACAGCCAGTGCAGAATTGAAAGGGGAAAATAATAAAACCCAGACTGTGGTTAAATGGCAAGCGCCTCAAGCCAAATACCCAGCCACGGGGACAAGTATTATTAATCCCGACCGGACAGTTTCTTTTCGTGATGTAGTTGCCAAGGTTGGTGGAGGTGTAGTTACAGGCAATGGTATTTATAATCATGATAATAAGAGTTGGCAAGCTTTAGCTCAAGCTGGCAAGATTAAACTAACATCTTTTATAGATCAAAAACAGCAGAAAAATATTTCCCTCGTTGGCGCAGAATTTAACGGTAATTTGCAGTTATCAGGAAGTTCCTCACCATTTAAAATAAAGACAATTATCACTAACAATGCAAACGTCAATATTGCTGGTGGCAAAGTTAATATTTCCCAAATTCAGTTATATGACAAAACTTTTACAGCCCTTTTGGTAGGGAAAGATTTACGCTTAGGAACAATATTAAAACGAGCTAATCCAATTTTAAATAATCCCTTAGCAGGTAATTTCATGATTGCCGGTAATAGAGAAAATTTCAATCTTAAAACTTTTTCTGGACTAGGTGAAGGACTTCTTTCAGTTGGTGGAGGGACAATTAAAGCTGCTAATATTCAAGTTGCTGAAGGTCGCTATCAGGCAAAAATTCAAGCTGATAAAATACCTTTAACAAAACTCGTAGGGGCGCAGGGCCTGCGCCCAGAAATCCAAAACCTGCGCCCAGAAATGCAGGGTATGATCACTGGTCAATTGCAAGTAGCTGGTTCTGTTGAGTCATTTCAACCAAAAACTATTCAAGGAGAAGGAAAAGGTAGCTTAAAATTCTCTAGTGGTACAATTGCAGCCTCTGATATTCAACTTAATAATGGTCATTATCAAGCATTATTGACTACTTCAAATTTACAATTAAACCCCTTTAATCAACAGTTACAAGGACAGTTAGGAGGAAAGTTACAAGTATCAGGAATTTTAGCTTCTCCCAAATTAGCAGATGTGGCTGCTGTTGGTCAGTTGCGGTTTAGTAAGAGTTTACAAGGTATTGATTCACCTATTCAAGCTGATATTGGTTGGAATGGAGAAAAGCTAACTATTGATAGTTCTAATAACGCCAACTTTCAAGCTAATAGTTCGACTTCGCTCACTATAAAAGGTTATTTATTAGCTAATGCTAAAAAAGCAGGTATCCCAGAAATTAGAGAATTAAATCTGAATATCCAAGCAAAAAATTATAATCTGCAAAAGTTGCCAGTTCAACTACCTGATATTGCGGATATTGCTGGCAACTTAGATTTTAGCGGACAGATAACAGGAAAGCCCAGTACACCAAATATTATCGGTAAGTTAGGATTACGCAATTTAAAAATTCAAGAATTTGCTTTTGAGCCATTATTAACTGGTAATCTGAATTCTGTGTCAGGACAGGGATCAAATTTGGATATTATGGGTGTAAAAGAACGCATAGCAGTCCAATTAGATGGTAATAATCGTCCTCAATCTTTTTTGTTTAAGTGGCAACAAGCACTCTTATCAGGTACAGCAAGAGGATCTGAATGGGGGATAAATGTAGTTAATTTTCCTTTAAAAGCTTTAAATGTAGCTATACCAAATAATACTCCTTTGGGACCAGGAGGAGTGAAGGGATTATTAACAGCAAATTTGCAAATTAATTCGCAGACATTTGTCACCAACGGAAATATAGCCATTGACAAACCAGAAATTGCGCGGGTTAAAGGCGATCGCTTGACTACCCAATTGCATTATGATAACAATACATTCGTCCTTAGTGATAGTGAATTTAGGAAAGGTGAAAGTAGATATACCTTTGATGCCAACATTAAACCGTGGGCAAAAAAACCACAACTGCAAGCAAAAATCGCCATTGACAAAGGCAATATTCAAGACTTTCTGACTGCGGCTCAAATCTTTGATATCCAAGACTTCCAACGTGGTTTAAAAGCACCCACCTACGGTAAGTCTGCGGATTTAACCACCAACGCCCAAAAATTGCCTTTAGACTCTTTATTTGCCCAAATACAAAGGTTATCCGAAATTGATGCCCTATTCACTACCAAACAACAAGAGTTAAATGCTAAACCTATCCCAGATTTAAGAGATTTGAAAGGGATTTTCAATGGTGATATTTCTATTAATACTGCCACGACGGACGAACCAAGGATAAAATTTAACTTCCAAGGACAAAACTTTACTTGGGGAAAACCAACAGAACCAAGCCGTTTTTATCGTGCAGAACAAGTTATCGCTAAAGGTAGTTTTGAAGAAGGAATTTTCCGTTTCCGACCTTTAAGGATTGAATCTCAACAAAAAATCATTGCCTTTAAAGGTAACATTGGCGGTAAGGAACAATCAGGTCAATTGAAAATAGAAAACTTTCCCATTCAGCGATTGAATAATTTAGTAAAACTCCCATTGGGAATTGCAGGTAAATTGAATATTACCGCAGCAATAGCTGGTAGTATTGCTAATCCTCAAGCTACAGGAGAATTAAATATTACAGAAGGAACAATTGATAAAAAACCAGTAGAATCAGCTAGTGCTAGTTTCAGTTATACTAACGGACGTTTAAACTTTGGTAGCAATGTAGTGGGAGTAGGGGCTGAACCTGCAAATATTAATGGTAGTATTCCCTACACATTACCTTTTGCGTCTGCAAAATCAAATAGTGATCAAATTACTCTAGATGTCAACGTCAAAAATGAAGGTTTAACAATTTTAAATCTATTTACTAATGAGATAGCTTTTGAAAATGGACAAGGAAAAATAGATTTAACAATTCGGGGAACTCAACAAAAACCTTTAGTTAAAGGAACTGCTGAACTTAATAATGCTACCTTTAATGCTAAAGCGTTACCAGGAAAGTTAACCAATGTAACTGGTAATGCAAAGTTTGATTTAACCAGTGTGGTTATAAAAAGTCTCACAGGTAAATTTAGTGATGGTAATATCACAGCTATTGGAGAACTGCCAATTTTTAATAGTCAAGATATCAAAATAGATAATCCACTAATAGTTAATTTACAACAATTAGTTTTAAATCTCAAGGAATTATATCAAGGAGGTGCTAGTGGTGATCTAGAAATTACTGGTTCTTTACTTAAACCAATAATTGGCGGTAATATAGAATTATTTAATGGTCAAGTATTGTTAACAGATTCTAAAGATGATAATTCATTATCTCCTGAAATTAGCAACAAAAATAAAATAAATATAGACAATAAAATCATTACGTTAAATAATTTAGAATTAAAACTAGGTAAAAATGTCCAAATTTCCAAACCACCAGTTTTCAAATTCCAAGCTTCTGGAAATTTAACTGTTAATGGTTCTTTAGCTGAACCCATTCCAGAAGGAACTATTAAATTAAATAAAGGTGCAGTGAATTTGTTCACTACCCAATTAAATCTAGCTCGAGGTTATCAACATACCGCTACTTTTAGCCCTCGTCAACCCCGTGATCCTAATTTGGATATTCGGTTATTTGCGAAGGTTTTAGATATAACTCAAAACAATGATATCAGTAGACAAGGTTCTGTAGGTTTAGCAGGGTTAGAAACAGTTCGAGTAGAAGCTAGTATTGATGGTTTAGCTAGTCAAATTAATGAGAATTTGCAACTAAAAAGTAATCCTTCCCGTTCCCAAACACAAATTGTTACTTTATTAGGAGGTGGATTTGTTGATAATCAAGGACGTGGTGACAGTACCCTGGGTTTAATTAATATTGCTAGTTCGGCTGTTTTCAGTAATTTTCAAGGTGCATTTAATGAAATTGGTGATGCTTTTGGTTTAAGTGAATTGCGGATATTTCCCACTATTCTGGCTGAAAGGCCAGAAGCGGGGAGAAATAACTCATCCTTAGAATTAGCTTTAGAAGCAGGAATTGATATTTCTGCCAAGTTTTCTCTTTCTACTATTAAGATTTTAACAGCGGGTGATCCTTTACAATGGGGTCTTAATTACCGGATAAATAATGAATTTCGTCTGCGTTCTTCTACTAATTTAACTGATGATAGTCGGGCTGTAATTGAGTTTGAACGAAAATTTTGAAGCAGAAGGAGTCAGGCGTTAAAAAAAAGGAAGAAGAATTTTAGTTTCCCTTTTCCCTGTTGGCTTTTCCCCCTACAAGTAATATCTAACAGTTGTGGCAATACGACTTTTTTTAGCTCGTAAAGCATTCTTCAAAAACAAAGTTGTTTGATTATGCAAGATACTATCCCACCAATTCCGATGAACGAAAAAGGGAATAATAATAGTTGTAAAAACATTGTCCGCCAATTTCTAGTTTTTCCTTGAAACCAGTGACGAACCATACCAGCTTGGGAAAGGGTAAAGGAAGTACATACACTAACTGCGTACAGAGGGATAATGGCGTTAACTTGACTGGTAAGTGATACCCACAAACATAAATCCCAAAATTACTCCTAAATATAACAAAAAACATCTTTTTTTCACTGAGCTTTAAACTCAGAACTAAAGTTTTAGAGAACACAGAACAAGATACTTTCTTTTCTCTGTTCTCTCTCAACAAGTGAATTTAATTTTGTCCAACTACTGATTTATGTTTATAAAGGTATGCAGTAGCAATGAATCGCTATACTGAATCCCCACTTGATTATTTTGTCCTTGCCTCTAATTTATCCAGCCGGTAGTCCTGGATTTGGTTAGCGCTTACCACCTCTTGGCGGATTAATTTAATCTCGGATTCAATGCCGTTGAGCTTGCCGCCAGCGGCGAAGCCACCCGTTAGCAGATAGAGTCCTGCCTGAGTGGCAATAGTTAGGACTGTGATTAGCATTGTTGCCCGTTCGGTGCTTGCGGGTGCTTTTTCCGTATTGTTCATATTTTTCTGAGAAGACTAGAGCGATCTACGTAATGCGATCGCTAATTTATTAGTTGATCTAACTTGAAGTTTAAATTAGCGAATTCCTGAGTAAGTAAAATTTCTTCTGAGGTGTCATCAATTCCTATATAGCACCAAGCAATGATTTGGGCAGATCTGAACCATTTGGGTAGGCTGATACTCAGGCTGTAACTCGCGCTTATTTTTGGGAACATCACCAAATTAATCTGATCCAAGAATAACGTCTGGGACTTGTTCAGCGTTGCATCTTGCAAACCTCCTATGACTAAGCCTGTAGACATCTTCTGATTAGCGTACCCAGCAAACCGCCATGTCGCATCATCTGGCACCGCAGTGCTGATACTGATAGCAAAAATGAAAGATTCGAGTAGGAAAGGGATAGTTACAGGTGGAATAGGTAAAGGGATAGGTTCACCCTCATCAGTGTAAACCGTACCCCCTGTAACACTCGTACTATAAAGACTTTCCCAATTAGAATTATTAGAAAGTTCAACGATCCTCATGGTAAAAGCAAGGATGAAAATTGCCCATTAAACACTAAATTCTCTACGGGTTCAACGTGATCAAAAGGGTCAACACCGTATTGATCCAAGATGTCAAAATATGTCGCAGTGTCAATTTTCCCAGTGAGCCAATTAGCACCAGCTTGATTTATAGTGAACATCCCCTGAATATCGCGCTCGTCTTGAGCGGAAACGAAAAGCAAGTCTGTAGGGTCATCAGGAATAATTGGCAAATTAAACATCACAATATCTCCGGCGTAAAGTACATTCTATTTCCGTCGACTCCGAGAAATGTTTTAACCGCGGCTAACTCCTTGATTGCTTCTACCGCAGTGTCATAGATCTCGGTGCCGGTCTCCCTACTTCCAAATGGGGAAGAGACTGATTTATTGTCGTATCGCCTATATTCAATGCTTGTGAGGCGAGATTTATTATCAGTTACTGTGGCGCCACGTTCAACAACACCAAATCTTGCAGGTTTGAAACCTGTTAGCCCCTCTAGCCTTACTCCACCGACGGGTAGTTCAAAGTCAGTTTGTAAAGTTCTACCATTGGTTGCAGTAGCAGTCCGTACCAATGAAATAATGTCACTGTTACTGGTTTGTGTAGGTCCCAACAATCTCACTGGTAAGTAAACTCGACCGTTTAACCGGAATGACTCAACAAAACCTTTAATCTTTCTGGGTTTAACCTTTATAGAATTACCGCGTTGAGCTTTATAAGCAGCTTGTTTAGCATCCCTGGATAAATCTTCGTAAGCCCGCAGCTTGGTTAAAGCTGCATTTAGTTCCACACCCCGTCTAATGTCAGAATATCTACCCATATAAATTCCTCTTGATTGCTGGAATCAACTCTAGCACCGGATTCTAGCAACATTCAAACCAGCGACAAGTTAACTTGTCGAAAGAGGAATAGAACGAAGTAAAAATTCTAAACCTCTTGGATAGCATTTCTTAAGCGTCCTGCCACTGATACTAAATTAACTGGTTTGATTTGCCCAGGAATGATCAGTTGAGCGTGCGTGAATTTGACGCTCGCAGTAGGACGTTGCCTACTTTTTTTATTCGCTTTCCATATACTAAGTGTGTCCCTGGTGTAGCTGGATAAGTTTTAGTAGTTTCTATGAATTGAAAATAATCATCGTTATATGTCTTGTCTGTAATTTTTAAAACGCTTTGAATCGTAGATATACCTTCGGCTTTACTCGCGGCCAATATTCTCAAATCAAAGCCATTTTCCAAGTCTAAATAGGTGCATTTGTATTTACCTTTTTTCCATATTAATGGTGGTGTTGCAAATTCAGCTTTTATTTCTCGTGCATAATTAACGGCATCAGCGCGAGAAATAGTTTCTCCTGTTTTATTCATAATGCGAAAAGTTATTTCGCCGCGAACTTGTTCCGTACCATCTCCATGTTTTTCAAAGTCATAAGATTCTTTGAAATAGAGTCTTATCTGTGGCTTGAATTTGCTATCTCGCTGAAATTCCTGTACCGGAATTCCATAGATAGGAGTTTGTATTGATTGCGCGTGACCCGCTGTGATTTCAAACAGCCACATCATCAGAATTACTAAAATCACTGTATCTTTCTTCTGGATAAGACAAGCAACTTTTAATGATCTCTTTGGGGTAGAAATATCATCATCTGGTTGATT
Source organism: Dolichospermum sp. OTE_70_metabat_362_sub (assembly GCA_031374905.1). GTDB lineage: Bacteria > Cyanobacteriota > Cyanobacteriia > Cyanobacteriales > Nostocaceae > Dolichospermum. Next base: position 2,286 of record JANMGZ010000190.1, on the reverse strand, counting down.
TTTGTAAAACAATTTTACCCTGCGGTTGTGTACAAGCTCCACTGTTTCCCTTAAATGTTTCCAACTATTAAAATTATCAGGTAGTGCCATCTTCATCAGCCTCCAAATCAGATTCGAGAGCTTCTAGCGCGATACTCACCTCATTGGCAGCAGCTTCATCAGCCTTTAGTTTGTCGGGTTCAGGAATTATTGCACCTTTATTTGCCGGTTTATCATCTTCTTTCCAAGCTTTAATTAATTCAGTTGTTGAGTTATAGTTAATTCTGTTGTTTGAGCAATAACATCCAATGGAATTTGTGTTATTTGTTGAACTGTTGAAGCTCCCTGTTGTAAGCCTTCCAAGAAACTAGTAATTCTATTTATTTTTGGCTGTGGATTCATCCAGCCATAAGCGTCATCAAAAACCTGTCCAGCTTTTCTAAGTGCATTAGCAACTTTACTAGTTTGACCTGCTACTAGTTCTAGTCCGTTAAGGATAGAACTAGTCAATCCTTGGAAATTGTTTAATATGTTTGTTGATGCTTGATAAATTCTATTTGCTTTAGCCCATTGAGCCGATAGCGTGATGTAATTTTCTTGACCAACAATGCCTTTTATCAAATTCTCAATTGTACTGCCAATAATTGCGCCAGAATCTATTGATTGACCTTTATCGTCTTTTAATCCAATTAGCTGAAGTCCATTATTGATTGCACCCATTAATGTTTGACCAATATCATTTGATAACATCAGATGATTTTGAACTGTAGCGATAAAAATCAAGACATTTAAAACTCTATCAAGCTGCAACCACTTAAATCCGTCAACTAATTTACCTGATAAACCACCAGGAATTTTATCTCCTAACCTTGATAATATTTCTAACAAAAGTCCGGTTTGAGCGGCATTGTTACCTTTATCAATCTTGTCCCCTAAATCATTTTTTGCTTGATTAACCGCATTGGTTGCATTATTTCCAGCGGTAACAGAGGGAAGTTGACATTGCGGGTTACAAACCTTATCCTGTAATACGTTTCCTATTTGGGGAATAGTAGGAATCAATGGCGCAACAACTCCAGGAATCTTACCAACAGTTGCGTCTGGAATTTTGCCAACAATAGCAGGTATTCCTGCGATCATTGGAATTAAATCATCAAGTTTTTTGTTTAATTCTGGAATAATTGGTGTAATGACTTTTAGCCTATCACTAGATTCTTTGTCCACAGCTTCACGTTCCCCTAGCCTTCGTTTAATGTCTGCTATTTCTTTATTGACTTCAGTTTGGTTAATTGTTAAAGGACCTACCTTTCTATCTATTTCGGGGATGGTAGCCTGTCTTTCTGCTGCGGCTCGCTTAGTTAGTTCTTCTGTTCTGCTAATCAGCCGTTGAACATCGTTTATCCCTGATTTTAATCTTTCCCGATCAACCTCTCTTAGTCGTTCTAGTTCAGCCGTTTTTGTAGGAGAATAATTTGCACCATATTGACTGACAAAAACCTCCAATGCAGCTTTTTTACCGAACTCGGCACTCATCTCCGAGACGGCTTTTTGCCTTGCTTCTAAGTAGTCAAACATTCCTCCAAATAAATTTCTTGACTCGACTAGGCTTTTGTTCCATTTCTGGTCTAATTGTTTTTGTAGCCTGTCTAACTTTGTGTCTTCTGAATAATTATATCCCCTCTTTATTTCTCCTAAATCAATAGTTGGTTTATAAGCATATTTTGGCGCGTATTCTTCTGCTATCGGCGGTATTACTTGAATTATTTCATTTTTAATTAAGCCTAATTTAATTCGTAAATCAGTTATTTGTAAATCATTTATTTCTCCCTGTCTGATAGCTGCAATTGCTTTGTCTAGAGCTAACTTTGAATCATTAATAGCTTTGTTAGCTTTTTCAATTGCAGAATTAGCCTTGTCCTTAGCGTCCTTAGTCAATGATTCAGCGTCTTCAATTCTTTTCTGCAGCCTTAGCAATGCCGCCAAAGTTGACGATGTAAGAAAAGCTATTTCACTTTTTATTAAAGCCTCCAGCCTTTGCATGGCGGCTTTACTGCGTTCCACTACATAATTGATCTCTGCATTTAATTCTCTAAAGATGCGAACTACATCGGATTTAACTGCATTTATTTCTGTGTATAAATTTGATATATCATTTTTGGTAATCTGTATATCTTGTTTGACTTTATTTAGTTGAGCTTCAATTTGAAAAAACCTAAAATTAGTATTTTGTCTTAATTGGCTAATTTCAAAGTTAGCAATTTCCACATCTCTACTAGCTTTATCAGCCTTGATAAATGCCCTTGACGC
>JANMGZ010000185.1:0-6301 GCA_031374905.1 Dolichospermum sp. OTE_70_metabat_362_sub | reverse complement strand
CCAGAGAAAAAGCCGCTAAAGAACTACTCCAACAGCGTTCTATTCAACTACTCATAGCTGTCAAACCTGCTCTGAAAGGAGATTTAACAGTCCGCGCTCCCATTACAGAGGATGAAATAGGCACAATTGCGGATGCTTATAACGGGACGCTGAAAGCACTACAGCAAATCGTTATTCAGGTACAGTCATCTTCTCAACAAGTAGCCGAAACTTCTAGTAATAGCAGTACATCCCTAGTAGGATTGACTCATTTAGCTGAAAAACAATCTGACGAAATCACCCAAGCCTTGAGCGATTTGCAACAGATGGTAAACTCCACCCAAGCGGTAGTTAATAACGCTCAATTAGTGCAGATAGCAGTTCAACAAGCTAACAAAACTGTAGATTCTGGCGACACTGCTATGAATGATACAGTTAATGCTATTCAAGCCATCAGAGAAACCGTAGCTCAAACCAGCAAAAAGATTAAACGTCTGAGTGAGTCATCTCAGAAAATCTCTAAGGTGGTAAATTTGATTAGTAGTTTTGCGACTCAAACCAACGTTCTCGCGCTGAATGCGGCGATTGAAGCCACTAGAGCCGGTGAATATGGTAAAGGCTTTGCAGTGGTAGCGGATGAAGTGCGATCGTTATCTCGTCAGTCAGCAGCCGCAACTATCGAAATTGAAAAATTAGTCCAGGAGATTCAAGCAGAAACTGGCGAAGTTGCCGTAGCAATGGAAACAGGGATTCAGCAAGTCGTGGAAGGGACAAACTTAGTTAATGATACTCGCCAGAACTTGAATGCAATTGTGTCTGCAACTGCGGAAATTAGTCAACTAATTGAACGCATTACTGAAGCCACCCAAATCCAAATGCAGCAATCTGGTACAGTGACTAAATCAATGAATGATGTGGCTGAAATTGCGAACAAAACCTTTGGTGAATCTCAAGAAATCGCCAATGTCTTCCAAAGTTTAACCGGCATGGCACAGGATTTATTAGCAACTGCTAGTAAGTTTAAAGTCAAATAATGGACAATTGATAATTGACAATGGACAATTAGTAATTGTCCATTGTATATTCTTCGTTGTCTATTCTAAATTGTAAATTGTCAATTGTAAATTGTAAATTATTATGATTACAGATCCAGCAATTCGTGAACAAGGATATGCTTATTTCCTTGGTGAAGCCCCAGAATTATTACAAGCTATTGAACAAGATTTATATACTTTAGTTGAAAGTTCTAGTACAGCTAAAATCCATAATTTAATGCGGGCTACCCATACGATTAAAGGTGGTGCAGCAAATGTTGGACTCGATACCATAATGACAATTGCCCATTCTTTAGAAGATATATTTAAGGCTTTATATAATCTAGAAATTGATGGTGAATTACAAGCTTTACTAGTTGAGGGTTATGAATGTTTACAACTAGCAGTGACTGCCGAAGTTACCAACAGTAATATTAATGCTGAAGGACTTTTGACTCGCGCAACTTCAGCCTTTGCCCAAATTCAAGAAAAATTAGGTGATGCTTTTGGAGCAGAAAGCCATATTCCGACATCAGAAGAATTAGGATTTGATATTGTTAAATCTATCTTTGAAGTGGGAGTTAAACAACGTCTAGATAGTTTGAGTGAAGCTATTAGTAATCCACCAAATAATAGTGATTTTTGCGAATTATTACATTCTCAAAGTGAAGTATTTATTGGCTTGGCAGAATCTTTAAATTTACCAGGATTGCAAACACTGGCACGCACAATTATGGCGGCTGTAGACGCAAATCCCGAAAAAATATTAAAAATTGCTCAAATTGCTTTCAATGATTTAAAAGCTGCACAAATAGCTGTATTAGAAGGCGATCGCACTTCTGGAGGATCAGCATCTTTAGAATTGCAAGCATTAGCAAATGGTACAGATAATAATTCCTCTCCTGTAGCCACAAGCAGTTCATTGGTAACAGTAGCAAAATATGAGTCATCTTTAACATCTATCCATCAATCTTTTGCTGAGATATTTTTTAATATTACGACTGAATTTTATCAATTTTTAATTACTGTTAATAATGGTAATAATGAACCTTTAAAACCAGTTCATGCTAAGGTTTATTTAAAAGCAATTCGCTATATTTTTGGCTGGTTTAACCACTATCAAGAAATACCAGAATCACGACTAAATTTATCTTTATTAATTCCTCCACCTAGTCAAAAGTCCCCCGTCAATTATCTAGAAGATTGGCTAGAAAAATTTCTTTACTTTATAGAAAATGCAGGAGATAGCAAAGCTTTATGTCTTTATCGTCGCGGTGTAATCTTGATTATTCTCCTGGCTATTGCCAAATTTCAATATACTGTTGAGCAAAATAATAGTGCTATTCCTATTATTAAAATATTCAGACAACAAATCCGCGAAGTAGGAAAAGAATATAAAAATTATCCCCCAGTTAGTGAATCTGAAAAAAAATGGCTTGATCATCCTAAATTACAAGATTTGCTAGTTATTAAAGAAATAAATTCTTCTTTATTACTCGAAGATAATAATAATCTTTTAGAATCAATTTGGGGAGGAGAAGATATTTCAGATAGTGATAATCAAATAGCTATTACATCAAGTGTAGAAACAGCAGAAACTGTCAACAATGATAGTTATTTAGAAAGTGTGACATTATCAGCAGTTAGTGAAGAGATAATTACAGATGATCCTACAAAAATTAATCAGCAAGTAGAAGAAAAAACTACCGATGCCGTTAATAGAAGCTTGCGTCAACCTTCCTTTGTCCGGGTAGATGTTGAAGGACTACAACGGCTTAATTATCTCACCGGTGAATTACTAATTTATCAAAAAAGACGAACTTTATACGATGATCAGGTTGTAGAATTAATTGATAGATTAACTCAGCAACTTAATCAACACCAACTTACTTTATATCAATTACGAGATTTACCATTACAAGGAAATCATGTCACATCTCATAATACCCAGTCCCTGAGTTCAGTAAATTTTGATTCTTTAGAAATGGATATATATTCAGAGTTTCAGTTAACACTGCATTCAGCAATGGAAGAAACTTTGCAAATACAAGAAACTTCTGAATCTCTAGAATTACTGATGAGACAAGCTGGCCAAATCAGTGAGAAAAAACAGACTTTAACCCTAAATATTATAGATAACTTGGTAGAAGCGAGGATGTTACCTTTAGGAACTATCCTGAGTCGCTTTCCTCAAATGGTGCAGAATCTAGCGAATGTTTATGCAAAACAAGTAGAATTAAAACTGACTGGTACACAAGTTCTAGTGGATAAAGCGATCGCAGAAAAATTATATGATCCCCTATTACAACTGGTACGCAACTCTTTTGATCATGGGATTGAGTCTCCAGAAATCCGTCGGGAAAGAGGTAAATCGGCACAAGGTATAATTGAAATTCGTGCCTATAATCAAGGTAGTCAAACTGTTATTGAAATCCATGATGATGGACAAGGATTAAATTTAGAAAAAGTCCGCATTCGAGCTATAGAACTTAATCTGATTCCTGATGATCATAGTGGAGATTATGTTCATCATCTTAGCGAATCTGAACTAATAGAGATGATGTTTGCTCCTGGATTTTCCACAGCCGGTAAAGTCAGTGAAATTTCTGGACGCGGTATGGGGTTAGATATTGTGCGTACCCAAATGCAATCACTTAACGGCTCAATTTCCGTGCAATCATCACCTCATCAGGGTACAACATTCATTCTTAAAATTCCTTTTTCTATGACTACAGATAAACTCATGCTAGTTCAGGCTGGTGGTGCTATTTATGCTTTACTACAAGATAGTATTGAAAAAATAGTTATTCCCTCTGCTCAACAAATCAAAGAATTTGAAGGTAAACAATTTTTACATTGGCGGACAGATGACGATGAATTGATGGTAAATATCCAAAAATTAGAAAGTTTGATGTATTACAATGGCGCAGTTTTAAGTACAAACAATCTGCAAAATTTACCTGATCATTCAGAAGCCGGAATGGTGAAAAATCCCATCATTTTACTGCGTCGTCATTATGGAATGGTAGGAATAGAAGTTGATCAAATTATTGGGGAACAAGAATTAGTCATTAGACCTTTAGGAAGTTCTATTACTCCACCCAAATATGTTTATGGTTGTAGTAGTTTAGCTAATGGTAACTTGATCTTAATTATTGATGGAACTTTGCTGATTGATACTCAAGAAATGCAAGCTACATTGGATGTCATGAGACTACCAATGACACCCCCAGCAAATCAACAAGCTTTACCAATGTCGGAGGAAACTATTGCCTCCACACCGCTATTAACTACATCTACTCCTGCAACTAATACCCAAAAACAGCTAACTGCGTCAGGAAATAGCAAATTACCAAAAGTAATTTTAGTTGTAGATGATGCTATTAGTTTGCGACAAACTCTATGTCTGACTTTGCAAAAATCTGGCTATCAAGTATTACAAGCACAAAATGGTGTAGAGGCTTTAGAACAGTTGCAGTTACATCCAGAAATTGAAGTAATTATCTCTGATTTAGAAATGCCAAGGATGAACGGATTTGAATTATTAAGCCATATCCGTCAAAATCCAGATTTTTCTAAAAAACCAGTTGTGGTTCTCACTTCTCGTAGTGCGGAGAAACATCGTCAATTAGCTTACGAATTAGGGGCAAATTCTTACTTAACTAAGCCTTATTTGGAACATGAGTTTCTTTCTACTGTTGAGAGTTTAGCTAACAAAAATCAACAGGATTCAAGTCAGGGATTAATAGCAGCAGGTAAATAAGGGACTTTTAAATAAAAAATATCCCATCCCTTTGGTAGCGGAGCGTGATGTAAGTCATTTTGATTTTGTGAAATTGGATCATTTTTTGTGGACTTTATACTGACCCAACCTCACAAATGGAAAGAAAAACATCAAAACTATGATTTAGGTGATGAATTTGATTTGTTGGATTAATTAATCATCATAAATCAACGTAATCAAAAAAATCACAGTTAAGACATTATTCAGATGCTAATAACTCCCGAATGATCCGAGTTACAGCTTTTTGAGTAACGCGACTAGCAATTTGTTGACCTAAGAGTTGCACCCCTGGATTAACAGCAATTTGGGCTAATTGAGGGGCTAACTTTGTCGGATCAAATCCTCTAGTATCTCGAAGAATACCAGCAATGCGTTTAATATACTCTAAGGTTTGTTGTTGTTCAACTGTGGCTGAAGGAATTTGATTTACTGCGGTAATTCCTACCCTTTCTCGAAGTACATAAGTAAAATTGTGCAAAGCATTTTTACTAACAGCATCTACACTGTTAAAAAATTCATCAACTAATCGATCACGAATAAATGAACCTCGTTCAGAAGAAAGAAATTCTACTCCTTGATTAACGACTAAATTAAGATCATATTCTTGGTTACTGCGGGCATTTTTTAACAAGTTCTCCAACCGATTCCACCGAAATTTACCATCTTTGAATAGTAATTCTTGCAAGGATGTTCTTAACTCATCGGCGGGATCTGTTAAAAGGCGTTTAGCAACATAAGGATAGGCTTCACTGAGAACTTTAAAATCGGGATCTATATAAATTGCAATTCCTTCCAAAGTGACAAGAGAACGAATAATTAAAGCGTAATAAGGGGGAACGCGGAAAGGATATTCATACATTAAAGCCGATAAATCATCGGTGATGCTTTTAATATTCAAATCCGCTACACTTGCACCTTGAGCGTTAGCAAATACCTTAGCAAAAGCCGGAATGATGGGGGTAAGGTCTGTTTCGGGAGTGAGAAATTCTAACTTTACATAGTCCTTTGCTAAACTATCAAATTCTCGGTTAACGACGTGAACGATCGCTTCAATTAAACCATAACGTTGGGCTGGTTTAACTTCGCTCATCATCCCAAAATCGAGATAAGCTAATTTACCATCCATTGTTGCTAATAAGTTACCGGGATGGGGGTCAGCGTGAAAAAATCCATGTTCTAATAACTGACGTAAAGAACACTGAACACCCACTTCAATTAGATATCGTGCATTGATTCCTAAAGCGGTAATTTTTTCTGGTTGAGTTAATTTGATACCGTTAATCCACTCCATCGTTAAAACGCGACGGTTGGTGTATTCCCAATAAATTTTTGGCACATAAATATCTTTCATGTGACCATATAATTCAAAAAAGCGCTCCGCATTTTCGCCTTCATGAATATAGTCCATTTCTTCAAAAATGCGATCGCCTAACTCATCCAAAATCCCCACTAAATCACTGCGTACCCGCGTAACATTTCGCTGTATCCAACCAGCTAAATTACG
>JANMGZ010000180.1:0-8238 GCA_031374905.1 Dolichospermum sp. OTE_70_metabat_362_sub | reverse complement strand
CAGCTTTAGTGAAGAAACAGGTTGTGAAATCTTAGCCAAAGCGGAATTTCTCAATCCTGGTGGTTCAGTGAAAGATCGGGCTGCACTGTATATTATCGAAGATGCCGAAAAAAAAGGACTCCTCAAGCCTGGTGGAACAGTAGTCGAAGGAACTGCGGGTAATACGGGGATTGGACTAGCACATATTTGCAACGTCAAAGGTTACAAATGTTTGATTTTTATTCCCAATACCCAATCCCAAGAAAAAATAGATGCTTTGACTACCTTGGGTGCGGAAGTTCGTCCTATCCCTGCCGTACCTTATAAAGATCCGAATAATTACGTCAAACTATCTGGTAGAATTGCGGCAGAAATGGAAAACGCCATTTGGGCTAATCAGTTTGATAATTTAGCCAATCGGGTTGCCCATTATGAAACCACAGGTAGAGAGATTTGGCAACAGACCGATGGTAGAGTTGACTGCTGGGTAGCGTCTACTGGTACAGGTGGTACTTATGCTGGTGTGGCAATGTATCTCAAAGACCAAAATCCGGGCGTTAAATGTGTTGTTGCTGACCCCTTAGGTAGTGGACTATACAGCTATATCAAAACTGGTCAAATTAAAATTGCAGGTAATTCTATTACTGAGGGGATTGGGAATAGTCGCATTACCGCTAATATGGAAGGCGCACCTATTGATGATGCGATCCAAATTGATGATTTAGAAGCCTTACGAGTTGTTTATCAACTATTAAGAAAAGACGGTTTATTAATGGGTGGTTCAACGGGAATTAATGTCGGTGCGGCTGTGGCTTTAGCTAAACAATTGGGACCAGGACATACTATTGTGACTATCTTGTGTGACAGTGGTTCTCGCTATCAATCACGGATATTTAACAGTGAATGGTTAGCAAGTAAAGGATTGGTGATCAATTAAGATTTTTTAGCGATCGCCACTATTATGTGGCGATGATAAAATTTGATTTGAATGGAGTTTTGCGGTTGAATAACTTAACAATAAGACTATACAAATGACATCTCAGAATATCAAGCCAACAACTTTAAAAAAATATGGAGTTTGAATTTGACCCTCACAAAAATGAAATTAATAAAACCAAGCATGGTATTGATTTCATTGAAGCCCAGAAAATTTGGACAGATGTAAATCGTATTCAAATTCCCGCCCGCACACAAGATGAGTCGCGTTTTTTAGTCATTGGCAAAATTGCTGATAAACATTGGTCAGCAGTTATTACCTATCGTGATGATAAAATAAGAATTATTTCAGTTCGTCGTTCCCGTAACGAAGAGGTAAATATTTATGAAAGCTGAAGAATTTGATGCAAAATTTGATAACAGTGAAGACATCACTGAATTTTTAGATTTATCTCAAGCACGTCGTCCAGGGTATGAAAAAAAAAGCATTAATATTGATTTTCCGCTTTGGATGATTGCAGCATTAGAACATGAAGCCAATCGTTTGGGTGTCACTTCTGATTCTATTATTAAATTATGGCTGGCTGAACGTCTTGATAAAAAAGTTACTAGTGGGTAAAAACATTCAGAGGGAACAGAGAAAACGTACACATTTCTTAACAATTATAGTGAATGGTTAGCGAGTAGATCGCCACATAATAGTGGCGATGATCAACATTTGTTAGCAGCTATTACTAATCGAAATGATATAATCAGAATTATTACCCTTAGATCATTTTCGTAATTAAGAGGTCAATCCATCATGGAAAAAATAGAACTTGAATTAGATAGACTCACTTTTGAACGGGCAAAAACTATTGCAATAGTTAATCACTCAACATTATCAGAATTAATTACTCAAGTAATTGAACGGTTAGCAGAAATTCAGGAAAAAAAAGATCCCTTAATGGGATTATATGCAGATGTTCCAGAAATAGTTGATGAAATTGTTGTTGAGGCAATGGAAAAAAGAGGATATAGCTGATAAAATGAATAAAGTAGAGAAATCCCTACTTGATACTGATATTCTTTCAGAAATTATTAAACGGGCAAATCCTCAGATTATTGCCAAAGCCGATATTTACTTAAGCCAGTTTGAGAAATACACAATTTCTGCAATTACAGTTATGGAAATTGTGGAAGGATGGCAGAAACGTCAGCAAAAAGAACGTCTTCAGCAATTTTAAAACATCCTAATTTCACAGAAAATACTATCTTTTGATTTGACAGCTTCTGTATTAGCCGGAAAAATTTATGCTGATTTAGAAATAACAGGAAAAAGAATTGGTTATCCTGATTGCATGATTGCTGCTATTGCTATCAGTCATAATCTTATTTTAGTTACTGGTAATTTATCTCATTACCAAAGAATTCAAGATTTAGGTTATTCACTAATCTTAGATAATTGGCGTTTATAGTCAAAATGGCGATGGATGAATTAATATCAAATGTCTCAACTCAGGAAAAACCGCTTCCTATTTGTGTGCAAGTATGTCAACATCGTACTTGTAGGAAACAAGGTGCAAAGGAAGTATTAGCTGCTTTAGAAGCTTATCCTTTACCTAATGTGACAGTTACATCTACTGGCTGTCTAGGTCAATGCGGTAATGGTCCAATGGTACTAGTTGTACCAGAAATGGTTTGGTATTGTCGGGTTTTACCTCAAGAAATACCTCGACTGGTAGAACAACATTTATTAGCTGGTCAAAGAGTTAAGAAAATGCTTTATTATCGGTTTCATCCCCACGGATAAAACTAACTGAAAATATATAAATTCTGTAATTTGGTGCAAAGACAGTGAGGAAATAAATGGATATTCAGCATCTACGTCAATCGTTAAAAATCAAGTGGCTAAGTTATTATGAACAAAATCGTTCTTGGCTAGTGAAAATGCGAATATGGAAAGATTATGAGGGTATACGCCGACCTTCTTCTGGTTACATTTTAGCAACTTTATCTACTTTAGAACCAGAGTTAAAAAAAATCCTTCCTTTCATTTTGGATTTAAATAATAATCCTGATCAAATAATTACGGCTTTCTGTTTGCACTTCAATCCTGAACAGGAATTAAATTTATTAAAATCTCAGCATTCTACAGCAAAAAATGAAATTGTAAGTACCTCTCCTGTTCACATCACCTTGAAAGATTCACCTGTACAAAAAGAACGTAAACAGGTGTTATTAAAAATGACTACAGGTGTTTCAGTGATTGCAGTCGCTACACCTGTTCATGACCATTCTTCAGTTAAGTTACCTGTGGGAATAGGAAGGGGACAAATAGACCAGCAATCTATAACTACTAAAATTCCTAGCCAAAATATTCCCCGTATTTCATCTACTTATAGTAGTATTTTTCCGTCTTGGATAGATGAATTGTGTCCCGGTAAAGGAAATGATTAATAATTGACAATTGACAATTGACAATTGACAATTAAAGAATGTTTTAAAAGTTGATGGTGATTGTAAAGATGCCTCCGGGTTTCGTCAGGTTTGGTATAAATTTAGACTTTTCAAACACTCCCTCAGATACAGCGGTTTCCGCTCTTATGAAGTACATCTTAGCCCCCTCCTCGCTTGCGGGGAGGGGGTTGGGGGTGGGGTTCTTGTACCTCATAACATCGGGAAGTGCTGTATTACTTTACGGATATTCGTGGGAGACAAAGGGAATAGAGACTATTTCTCCTTCTGTTTCCCCTACTTGCACTTTTAAACCGACTCCTCCGGCTTTACTTCTGATATAACCTAGTCCAAAATGACCATCAGGAGTGTTTGTATAGCTGGTAAGTTTACCTACTTTTTCTTCCCCAATGGTGATGACTGTTTCCGGTTCAGCGGCAGCACTAAGACGAATTCCCCACAGGTATTGTTTTACACCTTTGTATGTATTAAGTCTGGCAATGGTTTCTTGACCGATATAACAACCTTTATTAAACGAAACTGTTTGCCATAAACCAACTTCCAACGGGTTATAATCATCAGTGAGTTCCGCGTCGGGGACGGGGCGACCTTGTAATATTCGTAACATTTCCCAAGTGCGATCGCTCAATTCCACAGCCCCCAATTCCAGTATTTTTTCCCACCATTGTTGCTTTTGTGCAATTGGTAAAATCAGGGTATAACCGGGTGCTGCTAACCCACTACCCATTGCAACTATCACCCCATCAACCAACATAAAATTACCAGAGGGTTGACCAATTAAATCACCAGCCCCCAATTTTTCGACAATGGTATGGCTTTGGGGTCCAATGAGGCTCAAAGTTGCCGTTTCCTCAGTCACATCAGTTAATTTAACTTTATCGGCAAAGAAGATATAACGATCTAACCATGCCATGAGTACCTGACGACGGTTAGGGGAAACTAACAATAAAACAGCATCATCTAATACATACGCCGTCACCAAATCTATCGTCCGAGCGGTTGATGTCACCATCACAGTATCACAGCCCTGACCAGGTTTGAGAGATTGAAAATCATTAGTGCTTTGATTGTGTAAAAACCGGAGACTATCATCATCGGAAACACGTATACGCCCCCAACCAGAGCGATCGCATACCGCTACCCCTTCTCCTACCGCTTGGATAGCATTTACGTCTTTAGTATCAATTGCAGATGTTAACATAGTAGTGCAGAATTACCTTAATTTTAATATTATCTTCTGAAAAATATTAGCAAATAATTGGTGATTGGTAAAAACTCTTGCCTATTCTTTTGTACAATAGCGATCGCGCCCCTGTTCCTTGGCATAATATAAAGCTTGATCAGCATGGGCAATTATTGTATCTGGTTTAACTTCTAAACTAGGGATAATTGAACATATTCCTAAACTCACTGTCACAATATCCTTAATATCAGATTTTGTGTGAGGAATCGCCAAATTATGAACTTGTTGCTGGATTCTCGTCGCTACCCTCAGCGCTCCTTCCAAATCAGTATTGGGGAGGAGTACGGCAAATTCTTCTCCACCGTAACGCGCTACCAGATCAGTCGGACGCTCAACATCTTGATGACGAATAATTTGATCCACTATTTTAGCAATTTTTAATAAGCAATCATCACCAGCCAAATGACCGTAATGATCGTTATAGCGTTTAAAGTAATCAAGATCAAATAAAATTAAGGAAAGTGGCTGCTGTGTTTGGGTTTGTTTTTGCCATTCCGCTGTGAGACGATTATTAAAACAGCGCCGATTAGCTACTTGAGTCAAACCATCCAAATTTGCCAGTTGTTCTAGTTTAGAATTTGCATCTTGCAGAGCTAATTCAGTTTGTTTTCGTGCAGTAATATCACGGATAGTAATAGCAAAACCATCACCTAATTTTACAGCCACAAAGTGAAACCAGGAAGACTGTCCAGATGGATAATAAAAATCCCGTTCTAGAGGTTCACCTGTCTCCACGACATCCACAAATTTATCAAAAAGTTCCGGCTCAACTCGACTGAGGAATCTTTTTAGCACCAATTTACCAATCATCTCTTCCCTAGTATTAGTAAAGGCTCTAGCAATTACCGGGTTGACAACTAAGCATCGAAAATCTTCAATATTCCCCGTTTCAGGAGCGCGGATAGCTTGCATTGCAGCAATACCATCCAGTGAACTATTCAATACACTAGCAATTAAAGCTCTCGACTGGTAAAGTACCTCTTGTGTTTCTCTCCGGGTAGTAATTTCCTGCTCGAGCAGCCGTTGTTGACGTTGAATAATTAACTGATTATCCAAACGTGCTACCACTTCTTCAATTTGAAAAGGTTTGGTAATATAATCTATCCCACCTGATTTAAAAGCTGTGACTTTATCAAAGACATCATCTAAAGCACTAATAAAAATAACCGGAATATTGCGTAAATTATCATCAGCTTTTAGAGCTTGGCAAACTTGATATCCATCCATTTCTGGCATCTTGATATCTAACAAAATCACATCTGGCTGCTTGGCTTTTACGGTTTTCAGTGCCATTCGCCCACTAGTAACGCTGCGGACATTATAGCCGAGGTTGACCAGTAAATCGCTTAACAGTTGCAAATTTTCTGGGATATCGTCTACTAAAAGAATACTACCTTTATTTTCAGAATTAAAATTCATTGTTTATTAGAGTTTCAGCTAATTTTAAAATTGTTAAGTATCTATATATGGTATCATCAAATTTAGGTGCTTCTTTCTTTTTTCCAACTGCTGACTTCTATTCCTAATCTTCAACAAATCCTAATTATATTTTCCTAAAAGTGTATCTATACTGGCATTATGATCTAAGAAAGAAAATAAATGTCTGTAAAGCATTTTTCCATCTTTATCTAGCGCAAATTGTGCTGGTAAAGGCGCTCCTAATGCTTGTCCAGTCTTATAAATACGAAACGTATGGCAACTAGAATCACTCAAGAATGGCATTTTTAAGCCCAAATCTTGAATAATTATTTGACTTTGCTTTTTGTCGGTACTCGTAATTAATAAAACTTCAATTCCTCGATTTTTAAATTGTTCATAGTTATCATTTAAAGCTTTAATATGGGGATAACAAAATGGACAATATTGCTTTTGGGTGAAAATTCTTGTAAAGGCAATTAGTACAGGTTGTTTACCGCGAAAATCAGATAGCTTAACTACAGCATTATTAGTAATATCTGATAGTTTAAAATCTGGTGTGCCTACACCCAATCGGAAATTGTCTAACGCGGGTATAGGTAGAAAATTATGGAAAAATCGCTCATTAAATAAACCAGTAAAATCAGTTGAAGTCAGCATATAAAATAATTTGTAATTTCTAAAGTTTTTACCAATCCCCAATCCCCAATTCCCTAAATAGCAGCAAAGTAAACTTTAGACTTCACTGGATCAGGATTCATAGTTTTGTCTCCTGGTTGCCAATCAACAGGACAAACTTCATCGGAGTGGGACTGAACATACTGAATGGCTTGTAATGTTCGCAGAGTTTCATCAACGCTGCGACCAAAAGCTAGATTATTAATAGTAGCGTGTTGAAGAATACCATCTTTGTCAATAATAAATAAACCGCGTAAAGAAATACCAGCATTGGGATCAAGAACGTTGTAAGCAGCACTAATTTCTTTTTTGATGTCGGAAACTAAAGGATAATGGATGTCACCCACTCCACCAGATTTACGATCTGTTTGAATCCAAGCGAGGTGAGAAAATTCACTATCAACGGAAATACCCAAAATTTCTGTATTTAGTTTGCTAAACTCTTCATAGCGATCGCTAAATGCCGTAACTTCAGTTGGACAAACAAAGGTAAAGTCTAACGGGTAGAACAGCAGAACAACATATCTACCGCGATAATCAGACAATTTAATGGACTTAAACTCCTGATCTACTACTGTAGTTGCTGTAAAATCGGGAGCTTGTTGACCAATACGGAGACATCCCTCTGTTCCATAGGTAAGTGTCATTAAATGTAATTCTCCTTTAACTTTATATCATCCTGGTATGTATTTTTTAGTACAGGCATATCGGTTAGATTCAATTCGCTTATAGAGGTAATTGGTTTGCTACAACGCGAGAGCTTTGCTAACGCGTAACCTGCCGGAGGCATTGACTCGAAGGGAGAAGGGGTTGGGGGTGGGGTTTTTGTATTTCACTCAACCGAAAACCGCTATATCCACACCATTAATATTAAATTTTGACACTTTTAGAGTCTTTAAAAACTAATATTTTCGGCTTAATCAGGGACTTTTTAAGTCTATATCCCAAGAATTTAATTATATCACGAACGAATATATCTACAAATTGGCTTTTGATGATATGCGCTTCCATAATCTATAGGACTAATATTTGATTTTTGAAATATACGTAAAGTGGGCAATGCCAACCCTACACTACTTACATTTTTTCAAATATCATTTATGATTCCTATATGTGGAAGCGCATCTAAAAAGTTAAAGACTAGAAGTAAATCTTGAGAGTCTTTCCCTAGTTCCTATATTTAAGCTAGTTATTAGCATACTTACTAAGCACCTTAGCTAAATCTGGTACTGCTTCTTGCACGTGTTTTTCGGCAGAATTACGAAATTTTTCATAAGTTCCTCGCACAATTTGGCGTTTCGTATTTTTAACCCTGGCATCAGTTACACCTAACAGCGCATTTGCAGTCCGAGAACTATTGACTGTGAGGTATTCCACTGGTTCACCCTGTTGCACTCCTTCACTCCAGATGGGATCAATTGCAGTTAAGCAAACTGGTAGGAGAGACTCGACGACATGGGGGACATAACCCGGTTGAATTCCTTTGAGCGCCGCAAAAGCAGCTTTCAGTGCTATCCCACTCACCCCTG
>JANMGZ010000319.1:0-10568 GCA_031374905.1 Dolichospermum sp. OTE_70_metabat_362_sub | reverse complement strand
CAATTTGGGCGCAGTCCAGGCAATTTGGGCGCAGTCCAGGCAATTTGGGCGCAGTCCAGGCAATTTGGGCGCAGTCCAGGCAATTTGGGCGCAGGCCCTGCGCCCCTACGTGCTATAAATTAATTTCTCGATAACGTTTTTGAAGATCCTCAATCGTAAATAAAGCCTCAAACTGCAAGCCAGCAGACTCGTATAACGCCCCTCCACCTTGCAATCTATCTATCAGGGAAATTACTCTATCTACGGTATAACCAGCCGCCTGTAAACGCTCCACAGCCTTGAGCGCAGATTGTCCAGTTGTGACCACATCTTCCAAAACCACGACGTTTGCACCTGGGGGTAAACTGGGACCTTCAATGTAAGCCATTGTTCCGTGTCCCTTGGCTTCCTTGCGAATAATTAAAGCTGGTATCGGTTTATTTTCATACACAGAAACTACACTTACTGCTGATACAATAGGATCAGCCCCCAATGTTAAACCTGCTACAGCCTGAGTATGTTCAGGTAACAGTGGTAACAATAACCTCGCCATAGCCAACGCACCTTGGGGATGAAGTGTGACTTGTTTACCATTAATATAGTAAGAACTACGTTGTCCAGAGGAAAGAACAAAATCACCTTCTTGGTACGCAAGCTGGCAAAATAAATCTAGTAACTTTTGCCAAAGAGTAGTTAAATCAGTGGTAGCTGCCCAGATAGCTGGGTTGCTAGGGGTTTGCGTGGAATAAGACATTACAAACAATTAAAAATTGTGTTACACCAAAATTGAAACTCAGCAGAGTTATCAAATTAAGCATAAATTAAGATTCACCCAAAAATTGAGGAGTTGACAACATGGGTATAAAATTTCCAGCATTGAGTGGATTATTGGTACTTCTAGCTACCAGTTTTGCATTTTTGCCCGTTGCTAAAGCTGAAACCGAAACAATCAATAATACTTTTGAGCGAGCTTATTTTCGCCATGACCCCAACTTTTATGAAAATCGCACTTTCAAACGTCAAGTAGAGTCTTTAATCGGGTCTAAGGGGAAATTTGGTTCTGCCTTCCCCGACAATGAAATCGCTAAAGATGCTGAGTTAGTAAATACTCTGTATCATGATGCTCTTGCTCAACAAACAACAAATGATCCGTATCTGCGGACACCTGACTTACCAAATCCCTACGACTCTTCTCTGTTAATGAGTCCTCGTTATAATGCTAATCAGCTAAAAGTCGGGACTGAATACAGGTTTGGCAATTTACCACCTCGGTAAAAATAATAAGTTCTGGGATAATTGAATCAAAACCCAGAACTTAAAACTATAAGATTCCCAAATTCTGAAAAAATTTAGGAATCTAAGTTGAAAAAAATCCTACAACTTTACATCAGGAGGAAGTAGCACTTTATCAATTAAATGGATCACTCCGTTATTAGCTTTGATATCTGTCTTGATAACTTTAGCCTTGTCTACAGTGACTTGTCCCTTCTTAACTTGAACCTTCACTGAAGCACCTTCAACTGTTTTGACATCACCAGCTTTGATGGTTTTAGAAGTAACTGTCCCCGAAACTACATGATAGGTCAAGATTTTGACTAAGGTTGCTTTGTTTTCTGGTTTGAGGAGTTTTTCTAAAGTTCCTTTTGGTAAAGCTTTAAATGCTGCGTTTGTAGGTGCAAATACGGTAAATGGTCCTTGACCAGAGAGAGTTTCAACTAAGCCGCCGGCTTTGATAGCAGCTACTAGGGTTGTCAAAGAACTGTTAGCACTGGCAACTGTGACAATTGTACTGGCTGTCTTTGCACTAGTGGTTGTACTGGGTTTAGGTGCATTCATTGTTCCTGCGAAAGTGGGAACGCTGATGAAAAGAGTTGTTGCTGCTATAGCAATACCAACTGTTTTATTAATTAGGGAATTCATGGTTTCTTAGTCAGAAAAAGTGTTTAAGACCTGAAGATATTTGTTAATTTATCTTCACAATAAAGACTGTAACAGAATTTAACAATTTATGTGAATTTGTAACTATTCTGCCAACATTGCCAATAACTGCGCCTCTGTCAATTGGCTAATCCTTAAATTCTGGGCTTTGTCTAACTTAGAACCAGCATCTGCACCTACAACTAAAAAATCTGTTTTTTTGCTAACTGAATCAGTAATTTTACCACCAGATTTTTGAATTAAGGCTTTGGCTTCGTCTCGTTTTAAAGTTGGTAATGTCCCGGTAACGACAAAGGTTTTACCTGCCAATTTTTGATTAATTTCGCCCACAGCTTTGACTTCTGCGCTGTTTGCTAATTGTAAGCCAATGGCTTGGATACGGGAAATTAAGGTTTGATTAGCCGGAGTCCGAAACCATTGATAAACTGATTGGGCAATTTCTGCACCGATACCATAAACGCCTTCAATATCTGATTGTTTAGCGGCTGTTAAGTCGGCAACGGTGGTAAACTTTTCTGTGAGTAATTGGGCGTTAACGCTGCCAACATGACGGATGCCTAAACCATATAATACCCTAGCCCAAGGTTGAGTTTTTGATTGGGCGATCGCATTGACCAATTTTTCTGCTGATTTCTGCCCCATCCGCTCTAATGTACATAGTTGTTCTTTTGTCAATTCATATAAATCAGCAACAGAATGGACTAACTTTTTATCTACAAGTTGATACACCAACTTTTCGCCTACGCCTTTAATATCTAATGCGTCACGACTTACCCAATGTTCAATTTCACCTTTAAGAATCGCAGCACAGGAAGCATTTACACATCTAGTAACAGCTTCTCCTGTTTCTCTCACCACCAGTTGTCCACAGACGGGACAATGGGAAGGCATAATGAAAGGTTGGGTGTCAGCCGGACGCAGTTCTTTGATTACCCGCACGACTTCAGGAATGATTTCCCCGGCTTTGCGAACAATCACGGTGTCACCAATGCGGATGTCTAATTGTTCAATGCGATCGCTATTATGTAAGGTAGCACGGGAAACAGTTGTCCCTGCTAATTGTACGGGTAACATTTCCGCTAAAGGAGTTAATGCTCCAGTTCTGCCGACATTGACAGTGATTTTTTCTACACGGGTTGGGGCTTCTTCGGCAGGATATTTGAGGGCGATCGCCCAGCGGGGAAACTTCTGTGTAAACCCCAATTGTTCTTGCAGTCTAAAAGTATTTAATTTAACTACGACTCCATCCGTCATGTAGGGAGAATTCAGCCGTTCTGTATCCCAATATTGGTAATATTCAACAACTTCAGCAATAGAATGACAGAGTTTATGGTTGGTATCAACTCGAAAACCCAGTCTTTGCAATAATTCCAAAGCTTCCCATTGGGTATTGGCAATACTAGAATCATCCAACCCGGTAATATGCAAAGTATAGGCAAAGAAATCTAACTGCCGCTGTGCGACAATACGAGAATCTAACTGTCTAAGTGTACCAGCTACAGCATTGCGCGGGTTGGCAAATAACTGTTCACTGGCTTTTTGTCTTTTCGCGTTAATTTCTTTAAACACCTGTAAAGGTAAAAATACTTCTCCCCGTACTTCCACTTTAGGAATATTTTCCAACCCGTCAAAATTCAAACGCAGGGGAATTGAGCGAATAGTTCTCACATTTTGGGTAATCTCTTCACCCATTACCCCATCTCCTCGCGTTGTCCCCCTGACTAAAACTCCATTTTCGTAAGTTAATGCTAAAGCAGCACCATCAATTTTCAACTCAGATACATATTCTACTTCTCCGTCATTATGCTGAGTTGGTGAGTGTCGTCGCCAACGTTGATCCCAATTTTGCAATTCTTCAATATTAAACGCATTTTCCAGACTGTACAGGGGGATATTATGGCGGACTGAGCTAAAATGGGTTGCAGGTCTTTCACCAACGCGCTGAGTCGGACTATCAGGAGTAATTAATTCTGGATTTTTCGTTTCTAATTCTTGCAACTCTCGATACAGCCGATCATAAACCGTATCTTCCATAATTGGTGCGTCCAGAACATAATAAGCGTAGCTTGCTTTTTGTAGCAAACATCGTAGTTCTTCTATCCGCTTGGTTTGAGTTTCTGTTTGTAACATTAGATTAATGATCCAATATAATCTTCGTAAGAAAAAAGTAGTCACAATTAACAATATCTTATCCATTTTTTGCTTTGTTGGGTTAAGCGACAGCGCAACCCGACGCATTTGTTGGGATACGTACCATTGCTCTGCAACGCTTACGCGAACAACCCAACTTACAAAGCAAGACTTTTTTAGATTTGGACAAGGTATTGAATTAAGAATTTAGATTGACAATCTTACTTTAAATATTAACTTAATCTTGTGCGATCAACGATTGTAAACAATAAGATATCCAACTTCTTCAATCAGTCGGATATCCCTGAAAATATCTATTATTTATCCCAATCTTCTACCTCATATAAAAACCGAGTGTTACCAATTAACTTTCGATTAGCTGAGGTACTTTGGACAAATACCACATATTTTTCCAGATTACTAGGTTTAATTCTAATTGTAGCATCCATTGGTAAACCTAGCATTTCTCTAGCAGCACTTCCTTCAAATAAATCACCTGTAACTCTATCCATTAAAACAAGTTCTTTTTTAGCTTGAATAGTTTCAGTCTTAGTAAACTCATAAAAGCCTCTACCCACCTGAAAACTCAAACCATTTTCCAAGACAAAAGCTTTAATAGAAATATCATTTTCTACATCTAAAACTTGAAATCTTCCTGGTTTTACAGCCCTTAAATCAGTTGATTCATAATAGGATGTAGTCTCCCGTTTCATCATGGTGTTAAATATTTTATTTAACCCCCGACTCATACGCCCTTCTTCGATAATCTCCTGTTCATAAGCCTGTAACTGTTCATTAGAAGACTGTTGATAACAAACAGCTAAAAATAAATCTGTAATATAGGAAAATTGGTCAAGATTAAGATGAAAGCCTCCAGATTTATGAGCTAATTCTTGATAAAATTGTGTAGCATGAGAACGATTTAAAGCTTGTACTCCATATACAGAAATTCCTAATTCTGATAATTTTTCTACTTCCTGACGCCAATTTAATTTTTGCGGATTATGTGCCGGTGCATGGGGAATATCATCACCAATTAAAACTAGTGATTTAGATGCAGATTCACTCCAATTTAAAGATTGCGATTCATGCAATACTAACTCATAACATTCTGGTGCATCTCCTCCCCCAGTCGGTTCTACATTCTGAACAAAATCACAAATTGCATCTACATCATCAGAGATATTAAATATTTTCGTGACATAAGTTGAACCTTGGTCGCAATAGTCACCATGAGCAATAATCCCGATTTTAATTAATGGTAATTCATCCATTAATCTTGTAACAGTTTGTTTAATCTTCTTCCTGACTTGGGTAAGACAGGGATACATACTTCCAGTTGTATCAAAGCTGAAAACAACTTCTATATTACTAGTTGTCATTGTCGAATAATTCAGATAATTATGTTATAATTTTAACACAATTGGAAATTATTGCCCAACAATAATCATAATTCTCAACATTTTGTCACTTAATTACTAAAAATATGAACCAAGGAATTAAACCCCCTATTATTATCGCTCATCGAGGTGCAAGTGGCTACCGTCCTGAACATACTTTAGCCAGTTATGAATTAGCAATTGATTTGGGTGCTGATTATATTGAACCCGATTTAGTGATTACTAAAGATGGTGTTTTAATTGCCCGTCATGAAAATGAAATATCACAAACTACCGATATTGCTAATCATCCAGAATTTGCTCATTTAAAAACTACTAAAGTTATTGATGGTGAAGTTAAAACAGGTTGGTTTACAGAAGATTTTACCATAGCAGAAATCAAAACTTTAACAGCACAAGAACGCATTCCCCTACTTCGTCCCCAAAATATAGCTTATAATGGGATATTTCCGATTCCCACTTTTTTGGAAATCATTGATTTAGTAAAGCATAAAAATCAAAAAGATGGGTGGAATATTGGCATTTATCCAGAAACCAAACATCCCAGTTATTTTCAGGCAATTGGTTTACCCTTAGAACCAACTTTATTATTGAATTTGCAGGAAATTAATTTCCCTGTATTTATTCAATCTTTTGAAGTTAGTAACTTGCAAGAATTATCTCAGCAAACAAACTTACCTTTAGTCCAACTAATTAATGATTTTGGTAAACCATACGATTTTATAATTAATAATGATCCTCGAACTTATGCAGATTTATTAAGTCAAAAAGGTTTAAAAGAAATTGCGGAATATGCCCAAGCAATAGGTGTACATAAAAACTTATTGATTCCTCAAGATAATTATGGTAAATTACTATCACCGACATCTTTAATTATAGATGCTCATGCAGCTAATTTACAGGTTCACGCTTGGACTTTTAGAAATGAGGATTTTTTCTTGCCTTTAAATTTGCAAGGAAATCCGCAAAGAGAATATGAGCTATTTTTTAGTTTAGGGCTAAATGGCGTATTTAGTGATTATCCAGATATGGCTTTAAATGTTATAAAAGCGCACAGATTTGAAAGTAATGAAAGTATCTAAGTTTTATGATAACTGGATGTTCTCATTAAATTGACAATTGTTATCAAATCTATGAGTAATTTATCATTAAATCGCTTAACCGAAGTTGCCCAACTTTTTCTCAAATTAGGTATTATTGGCTTTGGTGGACCAGTTGCCCATATTGCCATGATAGAAGATGAAGTAGTTAAACGTCGTCAATGGTTGACACAAGCACATTTTCTAGATTTACTGGGTGCAACTAACTTAATTCCTGGCCCTAATTCCACAGAAATGGCCATTCATATCGGATATATTTATGCCGGTTGGTTAGGGTTAATTGTTGCTGGAGTTTGTTTTATTTTTCCTGCGGTTTTAATTACAGGTTTATTTGCTTGGATATATATCAACTATGGAACTTTACCCCAAGTTGCACCGTTACTGTATGGAATTAAACCTGTTGTTTTAGCAATTATCAGCAATGCTATTTGGGGTTTAGGAAAAAAAGCCATAAAAACACGACAATTACTCATAATTGCTGTCGCTGTTGGGTTAATAACTTGGTTTACTAAAGTTAACGAAATTATCGCTTTATTGCTAGGAGGAATATTAGGCATGATTTGGTTACGTAGTAATGGTAATCAAACTAATTTAATGATTATTGGTTTAACTACAGGGACATTTTTGCAAACTACAACAACTGTGAGTACAGTTATAAATAATGTATCTGTACCTTTATGGCAATTGGGTTTATTTTTTCTTAAAGTTGGTAGTGTGCTATTTGGTGGTGGTTATTTATTAATAGCATTTTTACAAGGGGGATTAGTAGAAGAATATGGTTGGTTAACACAACAACAGTTATTAGATGCTATTGCTATCGGGCAATTTACCCCTGGTCTAGTGCTTTCTACTGCGACATTTATTGGTTATATAATTGCTGGGTTTCCTGGGGCAATTGTGGCAACTTTAGGAATTTTTCTACCTTCATTTTTATTTGTAGCTGCTTTAAATCCTCTCATAAATCGCATTCGTAATTCATCTTGGACAAGACCTTTTTTAAATGCTGTAAATGTTAGTGCTGTAGCGTTAATGGTTTTAACTACAATCCAATTAGGAATGGCTACTTTAATATTACCCAAAACCCATTATCTAGATTTTTTAGGTTTAGGAATTACTTTGATTTCAGCAATTTTAGTAATTCACTACCGCATTAATGCAGCTTACTTGATTTTAGCTGGTGGTATTATTGGTTGGGGTGCTGTAATATTCGGTTATTCTCGTTAAGCAGATAAGTTATTTCTGTCTCTAAGTTACAACGGGCAGATTGTTCGGCAATATTAAACATCAAAGGTGTAGAATAAATCCTTTCCCGCTGTAAAAATCTTTCTAAAACTTTTTTCCTACCTGCGATATATTCTAAGTCTGATACCCAAGCATATTCTTGACGAATAGCTTGATAATATTCTTGATATTCTACTGGTGTTGCTGCTAAGATTGCTAAATCTGCATCAAGTAAAACTTGGCTATTTAAGTCATCACTTTGATGATATTGAGTATTTAAAATCAACCGATGAACTGTGTTAATATTCTGAGTGGGAATTGCTAAATGTTCTAATATTTTAACAGCATAATCAGCACTTTTTTCTTCATTGTCTTGAGTATGAGTATCATAAACTATATCATGAAACCAAGCTGCAAGTTTTACAGAAAGCAAGTCTTGGGTATAGACTTGTAAAGTATCAATGGTATTGATAACTTGATAAATATGCTTTAAGGTGTGGTAATAACGATGTGGTTGAGAATAAGCTGTAACCAAATTAGTAAAAACTTTGTTTATTGATATTTCATCTCCAATGAAAGATTGGAGTGTATTTTGCCAATAACCAAATAAAACGGATAGCAGTTTTTCTGAAATCATATTACCAATTACCAGATATCTTAAATAATAACTTCATAAATAGAAATAGCTTGATCTTTACCTTTAACCTTAACTGATTTATCTACAAGTTTGAAAGAAAATAATTCAGGATTATATAAGTTTTTAACTACTGATTCTGTAATCAAAATATTGCAATGATATTGCTTTGTTAATCCTTCAATTCGAGAAGCCACATTCACAGCATCACCAATAACTGTAGAATCAATGCGGGAGGTAAATCCAACTGTACCCATAACTACTGTACCGCGATGAATACCAATTCCTGTCCCAATGATTGGTAATCCTTTTTGTAATCGTTGATGATTAAACTTATCTAAAGCCTGAATCATCAAAATTGCGGCTTTAACAGCGCAGTCTGTACTATCATCATCAAATAAGGCCATAATAGCATCACCGATATATTTATCAATAAATCCCCCAGATTCATCTATCGCTTTTCCCATACAAGCTAAATAATCATTTAAAAATGTAAATATTTCCATTGGTGCCATTGCTTCAGACATAGAAGTATAACCGCGAATATCACAGAATAAAATTGTCATTTTTCGGGTTGAAGCCATGCCGACTGTAATATTTTCTATTCCTTTGGGGGCAATAACAGAAACGAATTTGTTGGGGACAAATTTCTCAAACGAGTCTAAAGTTTTTTGCAATTTGCTAAAAGATATCTGCAATGTTGCCGACATTTCATTAAAAGAATTTGCCAATGCCCCAATTTCATCTGCCCGATTAATATCTGCACGATGTTGTAAATCACCTCCAGCAATTTTGGCTACACTAAACTGTAAACGTCGCACAGGATCACTCAAGTGTTGTGCTAGGATGTAGGCACATAACCAACCTACAGCCAGCCCCGCAGAACCTACTATCAAAGCCTGATTTACTGCATTAGTAACAGCCCTATCTACCTTTTGTAGAGATAGGCCAATTCGTAAAATACCAAGTTTTTTACCAGCTAGTGTGCGAATATCTGAAGCTACTTCAATTATTTGTTCACCACGTTTAGCCCGTAACTTGTCTGCAAAATAAATATCTTTGAGGATAAATGTTTCTATAACGCGAGTTTTTTCAGAGGATTTTAAGGCATTATTAGTGACACTTAGAGGGACAATAGTAGGAATATATTGATTTTGATATTCGTTAGGGGAAGCAGCCGAAATTTGATTATCTTGACGAATATCCGAGACTAAAACATAGACAAAATCTTCATTTTCTCGCAAAATTAAATCTATATTTAAGCGAATTTGACTCCAGTTTTCTTCTGATAATTCGTTAGAATATGTATAACTCAGAACGTTAGAAATACTTTTCGCATCATTCAACTTTTCTTGACGGTAGAGAGTATCTTCACTTTTTACCCAAACCGTAACTATCGCACCAATCAAACCTAGAATCAATAAGGTAATTGAAATCATAATTTGGGTACGAATAGAACGAAAAGCAAACATTTTCATAATTGTGGAATTAACTCTTCTACGAAAGTTACCCAGGGTTGATTTTTAGTTTTACTCGCACAATCATCACCAAAAGCTAGAGTTACCGGACCACCCATTTTTGCTAAAATTGGCTGTTTATCTTCACCCCATCTCGTTGCTAAGATGATATTACATTTGTTGATTTCCGTAAATAATAATTTTATGGTTTCAGAACTTTTACGGTAAATTTCCGGTTTTCCAGTTACAACTACAGAAGTTTGGGGTTTTACACCAGCTAAAGAAAGCACATCGTGTATCCTGACACCATGTAGTTTAACTTTGCTGCTAGGCCACCAGACACGATAACCAACATTTTGGTTGAGGGTAACTTGTGGTAATTTATCAAGTTCGGCTAAATTTAGTTGACGATTACCTACCCGTAGTAATGTTTGTTCTGTGCCAAATATAATATTAGTAACATAAAATGCCCAATATCCCTCATTATATTTTTGTCCGATTTGGGGATATTTAGTATAAGGAAAGATTAAATAAATCGGACCCCCTTGGTCACGGGGAATTGGTTTATCATCTTTGGCTAATGCTAAAATAATCGGGTATGTGAGTAAGTCTTCTATTTTTACTGTGACATGATAAGCGTCGTAGCAGACAAAAGTTATTTCTGTAACTCCTGGAGGAATACCAAAGTTTTTTAGCAGTGTAGATACAG
>JANMGZ010000132.1:0-6010 GCA_031374905.1 Dolichospermum sp. OTE_70_metabat_362_sub | reverse complement strand
CCCACGAATTTCGCTAATATCGTTTTGGACGACGTTCATACCCACACCCCTACCTTTGATATCGTCTACTTCATCGGCAGTGCTAAAGCTGGGGAGAAATAAAAGTTCATAAGTCTCAATCCGAGACATGGTTTTTGCTTGTTCGGAAGTCAGAATACCTTTTTTAACGGCCTTGTTTTTAACTTTTTGATGATCAATACCTGCGCCGTCATCACTTACAGAAATGATGGTTTGGTTTCCTTGTTGTAAGGCACGAATATTAATCGTACCGGTGGGGGATTTACCAGCAGCTTTCCGAACTGCTGGGGTTTCGATTCCGTGGGCGATCGCATTGTTGACCATGTGAGTCAAAGGATCTGTCAGATGATCTAAAATCATCTTGTCCACTAAGGTGTCAATCCCTTCTGTGACTAACTCTACTTGTTTGCCATATCTAATGGCATTATCCCGCACTCCTCGCCGCAAACGATCAATCGCTTGGGTAAATGGCACCATTCGGGCTTTTGTTAGTCCTTCTTGTAACTGGTTAGTTGCTTGCCGTAACTGTCGGGCTACTTGTTCTGTCTCTTCAGTCACAAAGTCAATATCACTGGCTGATTCCCGAACTCGCACGATGAACTCAATCATTTCTTGCGCCAGGATATGGAAAGGTGTAAATCGATCCATTTCAATTTCGCTAAACCCGCGATTATGGGAATTGCCAGATGGGTTATCGTATTCTCTAGAGCGGCGACTAGACAACAGAGAAGCTTCTAAGAGCGATCGCTCGTAATATTCCTGCATCCTTACTCCCACGTCTGATAGGTGTTGCACCTGAACTAAGAGGCTATCTAGTGACTGTCGCAGACGTTCATGATCTTGCTCTAATGTGTTGCGATTTACTACCAATTCCCCAACCAAGTTACTCATATCATCCAGTTGTTTAACTGGAATTTTCATGCTTTCTTCTCTTATTGTCCGTCGAGTAGCAGGACGGGGAATTTTGCTGGTAGAAGTCTTTCCAGATATTGGTGATGAGTTAGATATTGTTTTATCGGCCTGTTCTAATAAGTCCTCTAATTCACTAAATTCATCTTCTAGTCCCAAAGATGAAAAAGTATTTTGAGACTTAATCACAGCAGGTTGACTAATTGCCAGTGGCTGTGAACTAATCTGTAGTTCATTGTCTTCATTCTCACCCAGCAATGCTTCTAAGGCTGTAAAATCTTCGTCTTGAATGGATTCCTGACGCGTATTTTCTCTGGGTTCTGCGACTAAAAGAGCTTCTATTGCGGCAAAATCATCTAGTGAAGACTCTTCTGTAGTTGCTATCACGGGTTCACCTAATAATGCTTCTATTGCGGCAAAATCATCTAGTGAAGACTCTTCTATAGTTGCTATCGCGGGTTCACCTAATAATGCTTCTATTGCGGCAAAATCATCTAGTGGAGATTCTTCTGTAGTTTCTAAATCTAGTGCAGTAGCAGTTTCAGCTATTACAAAAATGTCTGCGGCTGTTTCCGTTGTTGGATTTAACTCTAGTTCTAAGTTAAAATCACCAAAGTTAGCAGTGAAATCTAAATTAGCTTCTGCTTCAGATAATGTTTCTAACTGATTAATATTATTATTTGTAATTAATTCTTCAGAAACACTAGCTAAAGAATTGGTTATTTCTTCTTCAAAGAAGATTAAATTGTCATTATTGCTATCTTCACCAGTTGCAACCAGGTTTATATTTGCAGTTGGTTGTGGAGGCTGATTAGTCAATTCTGGTACTGAATTAATTTCTGATAGAAATAATTCCCTAGATTCAACTATGGGAACATTGATAGATTTGGCATCTACCACATCAGCAAATAAATCATCTATGGCTTGCTCTCCGTTATCAGGATTTGATGTAAAGAATAAATCAAAAGATTGTTCTTGTTCTTGAAAAATCAGATCAAACTCTTTTTCATCTAAACTGTTGCTAATAGTTAATTGCTGAGTGTTTTCAACAATTTCAACTGATGCACTAAATAAACTTTCTTCTAAGTCTTTAGCTATATCTTGATTAACTGAAGCAGTGCTTTCTAAGCCTGTTAAATCTAGATCATTCCAGAAATTATCTAAATTATCTCTGGAATTAGCAAGATTAGTTGTTGGTTCTGATATACCGAATAAATCATCAATTTCATTCGTTAGCGGTAGAGTGTTTTTCCCTACTTCTCCAAACAAATCATCTAATGATAAACTTTCTGGCGCTGGTGGTTTTATCTTTGATGTTTTTACAGTTGTAGGAATAATTTTGGCTGGAGAATCAGCATTTTTATTTGGCTTATTGTTAGCGGATTTATCCTCCAATAAGGAGGAATTATCAAAACTAATTTCCAATTCATTAGCTGTTTCCGAAATAGCAATATTTTCTGGTTCAGTTATTTCAGCAGTAGCCAATAATTCATTGTTGTTGGTAAATGTCAATAACTCGTCTAATTCAGAAGTGCTATTTGCAATATTTTCAGAATTAGGTTGACGAGATTCTCGAGAAATTGAGATTAATTCTACTAATACATCATCTGATGGGAATTGTAAATCTGTATTATTCGCTAACGGCTGGCTAGATTCTATAGGTTGAGAATTAACTGCTTCACTTTGCTGATTTGATAAAGATATATTTTCTGCTGCTGATAAATTGTCATCAAACAAGAGAGTTAAATCCTCTTGACTATTCCTAGTTGTTTCATGTTTATCCTCGGTTTCAAAGAAGAGTAAATCAGCCAAATCGTGATGATTATTTTCAACTTCACTGTTGGCAATTGGTAATTGATAGTTGGTAATATCTTCTAAAATTTCTTCTTGTTGCCAATTATCACCTAAATCAGGTGTATCACCTTCAAACAAATCAGCCAAGGTATTTAACTCAGAAACTCCTATCTCTGAATGATTATGAGTCAAAATTGACGGATGATGATTAAACGAGGATTGATCAATCAATTCAGTTGTATTAGTGATATTTAATGATGCTATTGGTTCTAAATTTAGTTCTGTTGTGTCTGTAAATAAAGTTTCCCCGGTTGCGGTTTCCTCAAATTCTAATAACTCCAATTGCGGGATAGGAAAAAGCATTTCTAGTTGTTGACTAATGGCAATTTCTGCATCTCTATTTTGGAGAACTAATTCTTGAGCCTGTTTAATTTCAGTAATAATAATTTTGGCTAAAGTCAGATAACTATTATCGGGATTAGATATGGCAATGGCTGCTGATTCGCACAAATTGCACCAATTAGCTAAATTTAATTCTCTGCCAACTTTTGCTAATTGATGACAGCATTTTTGCAAATCTTCGCGGGAATTTCCTAAGTTAGTTTGTTTAAACTGTTGTAACATTTCCCGCAGAATTTGTAACACCTGAGCTTGAAACTCTGTCCAATCCTGATTTTGTTTAGTTGTTATAGGAGATTTCTGTACCTGTGGAGTTACAAGTATTGGTGGTGACTGGTTTGTTACTCCACCATTTCCTTGTTTTAACAGTGTTTCTATATGCTCATTCAGCCATTGCATGGCTGGTTCAGTTTTCAACATCAAAGCTTGAGTCTTTTCTTCTGATAAACCAAAGGGATTACCAAGATTGTCTATCAAGGCTTTTAATGTATCACAGACATCCAGCAGTAAAGATTCTAACCTTTGGTCTATTTTAATAGGATGTTCCTTGAGAATTTTGAAGCAATCCTCAAGGCGGTGGGATGTGTGCTGAATACTAGTCAGACCCAACATAGCTGCACCACCTTTAATGGAGTGGGCTGCACGGAAGACTTCATTAATCATTTCTGAATCATCCAGGGTACTTTGGAGATTCAGTAATCCCTGTTCAATAGTGTTTAGGTGTTCCCTGGCTTCTTCGAGAAAGTAACCTAAAATCCGTTGTTGTTGTTCCGGCTGCATAGTTGTTAAATCAGGATACTAAAGGTAAAAGGAAAAAAGAAAAGGCGCATAGCATAGCAAACCACAAGGTAAAAGACTAGGCATAGAAGTAAACATTGATTGTTACTTTTGCCTTTTTACTTTTGCCTCCTACCTTGATTCAATAGTTTCCACTCGGAAGCGTTCCACGGAAGCAATCAAGTCGCGGGATACCCCCACTAAATGCTGCAAAGCTCCGGAAACCCGCTGTGCTTCTTGAGAGGTTTCTTGTGCCGTTAGTTCCACAGATTGCATTACTTGGGCGACAGCACGAGAAGTTTCCGTTTGTTCTACTGTATCACTGGTAATTGATCGTACCAAAATATCAATATGATCGGCTACTTGAATAATGTTATCTAGCGATCGCTTGGCTTCTTCTGCTAACTTAGTTTGATGAATTACCTGTTGTGTCCCTTCCTCCATTGCTGTCATAACTGAGCTAGTTTCGCTTTGAATTTGCATCACGATTTGCTCAATTTCTTTTAAAGATTTAGCAGACCGATCTGCCAACTGTCGCACTTCATCAGCTACAATAGCGAACCCTCGACCTGCTTCTCCTGCTCTTGCCGCTTCAATACTGGCATTAAGAGCTAATAAATTGGTACGAGAAGCAATTTGTGAAACTATGGCGACGATAGAGTTAATTTCTTGGGAAGATTCCGCCAACCGTTTCACTTTTCGGGTAGTTTCTGCCACTGTTTCCCGAATTTCTAAAATCCCCGCTACCGTATTTTCTACCGCTTCTCCTCCTTTTTGAGCAATTTTACTAGCATCACGGGCTACAGTTTCTGCCTCTCTGGCTGCTTCTGCTACCCGTTGAATAGAATCAGTCATGACTTGGACAGAGTTCAAGGTAACAGCTAACTCTTCGGCTTGTCGTAAAGCATCCCCAGATAAAGCCCTAGCAAAGGTTTCTGAATTGGTTGAACCCTTGGTTACGTCCCGGGCTGCCACTTTTACCTGTTGAACAATATCCCGCAGGTTTTGAATTGTCAGGTTAAAGGCATCAGCTACTGCTCCCAGTACGTCGGCTGTAACTTCAGCTTGAACTGTTAAATCTCCTCTGGCTGCGCCTTCTACGTCATCTAGCAGGCGAATTACCTGACGTTGCAGGTTTTCTTTAGCTTCTTCCATCTCAATGGCTTTCCGATGGGCTTCATTGGTAGTTGTAAAAATTACCCTAGCCATATCATTAAAGCCAGTAGCTAAGTACCCTAATTCATCTTGTGAATAGACAGTTGCTTCCACATTCAAATTGCCTTGACGGACAGCATCAAACTGAGCCTGTAGATCCTTCGTACTGCGACGAATTTGTTTAAGAGTGAGATTACCCATAAACCCTGCTGTAGCTGCACCTGAAGCCCCCGCAGCTAAGGCCATTAACCAACCTGTGTTTCTCACTGATTCCCGTTGTTGAGCCGGGGAGATTAAAGTTGCTGCTGAACTGACAATGGCTACCACCACTGCTGATGCCAAGCCTACAGATCCAGCTATCCACCATTGTTTCTTGTCTAGAGAGGCGTTTTCAAAGAATCCAAGTAAGCCTTGTTCAAAAGCTACATTAGGTTCTAGTTTGGCAGCATCTGATTGGGTAAAAACAGGAACTGCTTCTTGAGTGCCGGTAATTGTGAATAGTTCTTCATCACGATGGCTGCGATCTTCATAACCATTTTCTTGTTCATGATCGAATGAATCATCAGCAAAATGATTTATGGCATTTCCTTGACTATTTAAAGATTGTGACAGGATGCCGCTATTATCAAAACTGTCATCTTCAGCGATTTCAAATCCTGGTATATCACCAAGATCATCAAATTCATCAAAGTCATTTAAAAACTCTATATGATTCTTATTGCTATTTCCACTTGAGATATTACTCGTATCGTTAGTAGCAAGAAAAGTTTCATTACCTAAATTTGCTTCATTTTCTGACCCAAAAGCAGATTCAAACGCATCCAAATCAAAACTATCATCATCAAAATCATTTTTTGTGGATGAAGATTTGAAATTAAACTGTCCTTGTGATGATGCCGATATGGGTTGATGCTGATTGATCTTCGTCTCTGACACAGGCGCATTTTTTTCGGAGATC
>JANMGZ010000120.1:0-6297 GCA_031374905.1 Dolichospermum sp. OTE_70_metabat_362_sub | reverse complement strand
CGCTTCTCCCTTTTTACGAACCATTCAAACTGCGAATGCGATCGCTGAAATTTTGGATTTACAGATTAAACTAGAAGTAGGTTTGAGTGAATGGCTTAATCCTGA
Source organism: Dolichospermum sp. OTE_70_metabat_362_sub (assembly GCA_031374905.1). GTDB lineage: Bacteria > Cyanobacteriota > Cyanobacteriia > Cyanobacteriales > Nostocaceae > Dolichospermum. Next base: position 6,192 of record JANMGZ010000120.1, on the reverse strand, counting down.
ATGGATGACTGAAGAACCAGAAAAACTCTCAACTTCAGCTTTAGTAAAATTATTCCCCAGAATTGATCCTAGTTACACATCACGCATAGCTACTTCTAGTTTAATCTGTAAATCCAAAATTTCAGCGATCGCATTCGCAGTTTGAATGGTTCGTAAAAAGGGAGAAGCGAAAATATGAGCGATTTTTTCCCCTTTGAGTCGTTTTGCTAACTGCTGCGCTTGTATCATTCCATCATCTGATAATGGCGGATCATACCGTCTTTCGGCTGTCAGAAACCAATCGGGATATACGAAATCGAGACGGTTAGCGTGTCTTGCTATCCAAACTATTTGACTCATAGAGAAAATACGAGTGTTAATTTTTGTTATGCGGTTATGATACGATATTTTGCAGACCTTTGACTAATCTTTCTATACCTGCTGTGGCTGTATCTGCTGGTAATGCACCATAAGCAACCCGCAAATAACAACCATCTTCCATCCCAAAGGTTGTACCAGGAATCACTGCTATTTTATATTCTTGAATCAGTGTTTTCACTAATTCCAAATCGTTCATTTTAGTATGCACTTTTAAGAAAAAGTAAAATGCACCATTCGCAGAAGTAATAGTACATAAATCTTGAAGTGATTGTATTGCATTCATGACTATTTCTCTAACTTGGGCAATTGTCTGAATATTGTCTTTTAAATAATCATCTTTTGCTTGTAATGCCCCCAAAGCTGCATATTGAGAAACCACAGGTGGACAAATTAAAATAGTATCTTGAACTTTTTTTATAGCAGTTAATAAATCTTGGGGAATTACCATATAACCAATTCTCCAACTAGCAAAACCATAAGCTTTTGATAAACTAAAAAGAGAAATTGTATATTGATTACTTCCTGCAAACGCCCCAGGAGAAATATGTTTTACGCCGTCATAAGTAAAATATTCATAAGCCTCATCACTAATATGATAAATTCCCCTATCTCGACAAATTTGATTAACTTGTTTTAATGCTGATTCTGAATAAATTACCCCTGTCGGATTATTCGGGGAAATCGTCACCACCGCACGGGTTTTATCTGTAATTGCTGCGGCTATAGCTTCAGGAATTAATTGATAATTTGTATCTGTGGCAACTAATACCGGATGACAACCTACCATTTTAATCGCCATTTCATGATTAAAATAGTAGGGAGTATTTAAGATAATTTCATCGCCGGGAGAAGTAATTGCTAAAATAGCATTCATAAATCCCATATTGCTACCTGCTGTCACCACAATAGCGTTTTCTTCATTAATATCAATCCCATTAAATATTGATAACTTGGCTGCTAATGCTGTTAATAATTCAGGAATGCCAACAACAGCTTGATAAAGATGATTTTTTGGTTCAAAAAGGAATTTTGGTAATAGTTCTATGGCTGTATCTGGTGGCTGATAATGAACTACACCTTGTCCTAAAGAAATTGTTCCCGGAGAGTTTTTGATTAATTCTCCCACAACGGGAATAATTGGCGATTGAATCGCTTCCATTCGTGATAATTTATAATTCATAACTCTTAAAAATGATGTACAAATTTGAAAAACTTACTTTAAGGGAGGTTGAAGTCATGCTAGGAATTTCACTAGAAAGAAGTCGCGCTTACAGAGAAATTAAACAAGAAGGACGAGAAGAAGGACTACAACAAGCTACTTTAAATCTAGTTATTCGACAGTTAACAAAACGGTTTGGAGAATTATCGGAAGAACTACGCAGTTCTATTTCTACTTTACCTTTGCCTGTCATGGAAAATTTGAGTGAAGCATTGTTAGATTTTGCCAGTTTAAATGATTTACAGGTTTGGTTAGCAGCAGTTAAAGACTAAATTAAACTGAGGATTTAGACAATTCTTAGTCATCTTGAGATGACTTTTGCTATTAGACTGGGAATTCATTCCCAGTCGGACTATAGATTTTACGTTAAGTTGACACCTATTAGCATTGTGCTTTACCCTTATGTAAATTTATTGATAATTTTTAGGGATACCAACTGCTGATAAACCTGCGATTACTTTCAAGTTTTGACAACGAATTAATTCACTAAAATTTAAACCAGAACGCCCTTCTATAGTTCCTACTGTTTCAATAGCTGTTAACAAATGTTGGGCTGCTTCCGTTTCTGAATAACCCCTTCTTTGGGCGATTCTAATAGCCGCTATATCAGCATTTAATTCTGACTCCTGGGATTTATTCATGCGCCAAATCCGTATGGCTGCTACGGCACTTAATCCCCCAGCTATCACCACACCTACCACATCAGATTGGACGGCTTCCAATATTCCCCCCACAAATCCCGCTAATACCACACCTTGATATACATTTGGTTGTAACCATTTCACACCTATTACCCAGGATACCATCTGTAACAGGAGTAAATCCCGTTGAGGCTTTGTTAACCGTCGCCATAAATCGAAATTAATATATATCGGTCTTGCTTGACTTAAAGGTAGGGGAAAAGCGGCATCTATTACCTGTTTTTGTTCCGGCTTACTGACGATTTTAGTCATCATTCGCCCAGAAGCAGGCATTACATCCAACAACCGACGAATTTCAATATTTGGTTCCATAGCATCCATTATTAGTGATAATTATGTATATTCAATGACTACTAAGATTACACTTTATATTTATATGGACGCTTTTGATCCCAATCCGCCCGAATGGACTAATCAAGCAGTACACGCTTATCAATTTCATTGTCCCAAATGCCACGCTAGTAGTCGAGAAGCTATCAATGTTTGGTTAAATAGGCGATCTCCTGTAAGTACCCCAGAACGTCGTCGTAAGTGGCAAGAATTCTATCATTGTCATTGTAGTTTTGTCTGGTGGGCTTGGAGTAATGATAGACCACCCACGGATTTATCTAGGCAAAATCAAAATCAGGATTAACAGCAATTCTTGCCAAATTTTTGAGAAGTTGAGAGAAGGGAACAGAAAACAGAGAAGAGGTTTTGAACAACTTTATTTACTCTGTGAGAAGCCGCTTTGCGTCTACGGTTTTTCTCTGTTCACCTACTTAACTCAATAGTCGGATTTGGTAATAATGTGTATCTCAGATATAATCCCAACCACACAAATCCAATAATTAACAAAGTCCCCAGTCCTAGAAAATTCGGCAACCAAAAAATTACCTCTACATGATTTATAGCACCTGGTTTAAGCTGCCATATTAGTTTATTACCATGCTTTTCTGGTTGGATAGCATTTTCATTATTTTCAATGTTCTTGATTCCCCAAGGTGTCTGTAAACTAAAGTCTAAATTGACAATAGAACTATCACCTTTAGTCATAATCACAGCCAAGGAACGCAAATCTAAATCATAAACTAGATGATTTCTAGATAATAGGAAAAAATTCGTATCTTCTGCAACTAAAGTTGAGGTGATATTTGATAGTTCTGAATCATCACTATTTTCAGACGTGCGAGTGTTGAAAAATTCAGTAAACTTTTCCTGTAATTGTTTAGCACTGGTAAAGGGAATTTTAACAATGATTTCTGTAGGTGAAACTCTTTCTGTTGAACCTGCTAATGTTCGCGCTTTACTTTCTAAAGTTTTTAACCATTGCGATAGATAATCATTACTAAAAATAGTGATTTTTTCCGATAACTGAATATGCTGTACTAATTCACCATTATTTGTGCTGTTAAAGTTAACTCCTAAATCATAATTCACACAACCAGATAATAATAATGAGGCAAATATTACCATAAATACAATAGGTTTGATTTTGGTAATTTTTCTGATTTTGCTAATTGAAAAAAGTACCGATTTCATCAACCGTGATATAATCTTAATCAAAGTGAATAGATTCATAAGTAAATTTCTCCAGATTTGCTAAAAACTCAACCCAACTAAATAGAAAATTGTCAACCCAACAGCAATTAAGGCTACCCAAATAAAATTATTACCTTTGGTATTGACTGTACTTGGGTCAATATATTCTGGTTCTACAGGTTTTTGTTTAGATGTAGATTTTTTAGGTTGGGAAGTAACAATTATTTGGGATTTGTGATCAGAAACTATACCAAAATCGGGAATTTCTGTCATCCACTCTTTTGGTCTGTTAAGTTTGGGTGCTTTTAAAATATAAACTAGGCGCTTTGCTTGTTGACGAATTTCATAATGGGGATGACGGTTAAGTTGTTGACAAAGATTTATTGCTTCTTCCGAACGTCCCGCAGCTTCATAAGCATTCACCAACCAAATTTCTACTTCACCAGCAAGACGGGTATTTTTTTCTAATAGCGTGCTGGCTTTTTCGAGACTTTCTACAGATTCCCGATATTGACCATTTTCAAAAGCAGTTGTCCCAATTTGGTAATGAGATTGAGCGATTTCCAAATTTTCTATAGTCATTGGTCAATTGTCAGTTGTCAGTTGTTAATTGTTAGTTTTTATTCAATAGCTTGAATGGCTTATCTGTTAGCTTCCACACCCGCCCGGAACTTAAGTTCCGGGCTAATAGCCAAAGTAAACTAAAGTTTACTAAACGATTTTAAAAATTTTTGGGCTATGTTTAGTCATCTTTAGATGACTTGAGCTATTAGACAGGGAATTGATTCCCTGGCGAGCTATGGGTTTTGCTGAATTAATTTTGCTGTAACTTGTCCCCAATCCAGATTATTATTTCGACTGATGAGAACCGAGAATCATTGTTCCAATTCCCACATCTGTAAATACTTCTAACAGTAAAGCATGAGGAATCCGTCCATCAATTATATGTGAAGCCTTGACTCCTTGAGCAAGCGATCGCACGCAACAATTCACTTTAGGAATCATCCCCCCACTGACTATACCATCAGTAATTAATTGCCGCGCCTCCCGAATATCCACTTTGGGAATTAAGGTAGAAGGGTCTTTATAATCTTTTAAAATTCCTCTGGTATCAGTCAACAAAATTAACTTTTCTGCTCCCAAAGCTGCGGCTATTTCCCCTGCTACAGTATCAGCATTAATATTATAAGCCTGTCCAGTTTCATCCGCCGCCACGCTAGAAACAACCGGAATATAGCCATTACTAGCAAGTGTTTCTAAAATTTTGATATTGACATTACTAACTTCCCCTACAAAACCAATCCCTTCATCACCTTGAGGACGAGCCGTAATCAAGTTCCCATCCTTACCGCAAAGCCCTACAGCCATCCCCCCAGCTTGATTAATCAGTTCCACAATTTCCTTATTTACCCGTCCGACTAACACCATTTCTACTACATCCATTGTAGCTGCATCAGTGACGCGCAAACCATTTTTAAACTGTGCCTCAATTCCTAATTTACCTAACCAACTATTTATTTCTGGTCCACCACCATGCACTAAAATTGGCCGCAAGCCCACGCAAGATAAAAAAACCACATCACGAATCACTTTATCTTTAAGGGCGCTATCCTTCATTGCTGCACCACCGTATTTAACAACAACGGTACGACCAGCAAATTGTTGAATATAAGGTAGTGCTTCGCTAAGAATTTCTACGCGATTAGCTTCAGCTTGCCTGATATACTCTGTATCGTTAATCATGTTATTACCCAAGTTGCTAGTTATCTAGTTTATGGGATAACTAGCAACAAGAGTTAATAAGCTGTTGTGATCATAGCAGGAGGCAGGGGGCAGGGGAGAAAATATTCCCTCTTGCCTGTTCCCTGTTCCTAAGAGAGTTGAAACAGGAACGTGACTAAATCGCCCTTACCTAAGCTGATGCGATCGCCTGGACGGAGGCGATGTCTATTTCCAGGTAATAAAGGTAAATTGTTAACATAAGTACCATTGGAACTACCCGCATCTTCTAGATAACAAGCATCTCCATCAATCCGAATATCTGCGTGAATCCGCGAAACAATTTCCGAATTTGCGAATCCCGAAACGTCGATATCTGGAGGAACTCGATCATTAGGCTTACCAATATGAACCACCGAGAGACTTTGTGGTAATTCTATTTCTTGATTAGCTTGAACATGAAATAATCGCGCCACTACCTGTTGTAATTGGGTGTTTGCCACCTTTGCTTGTGGTGCGGCTGGGGTTACTTCAGGAATTGTTAGGGGATCTATCTGGGGTACATAAGCAGGAGGAATATAAGCTTCTGGTTCTGGCGCTACAGATGCAGGTGGAGGTGTCAGCATCGGGGGAATATAAACTTCAGGTTCTGGTGCTACAGGTGCAGGTGGA
>JANMGZ010000107.1:0-6231 GCA_031374905.1 Dolichospermum sp. OTE_70_metabat_362_sub | reverse complement strand
TTTAATTTGAGTTAGGAGATTTTCAACTCTTAAAGGTATGAGTCGAGTATCCCCTAAACTTAGAATTTCTGCACAGTAGGAAACATAATAATTAAGTGTATCACTATTAACGATATTTTGCAATAGTTTAACTATTTGTTGGGTGACTTGTTGAAAGTCGGTAGCTTGTTTTAAATCTCGATTTTTAATAATATTTTGAATTTGCCAATCTAGCCAAAGTGGCGCATTTGTTAATAGTTGTTGATAATTTTCTGAAGAATGAGTATGTAGATATTCATCAGCATCTTTACCATTAGGTAAATTGAGAATTTTTAATTGCACTTCTCCTGTATAAGCTAAATTAGCAATTTCACCAATTGCCCTTTCTGTGGCGTTTGTTCCAGCTTTATCAGCATCGAAATTGAGGATTAATTGTTTGGATTCTGTGTAACGTAATAATAGGCGAACTTGTTCTAAACTTAAAGCTGTACCCAGAGAAGCAACAGCGTTATTAATCCCCGCGGCATGGAGAGCGATCGCATCAAAATATCCCTCAACAACTACCGCTTGATCTACTTTGGAAATACCGTCTTTAGCTTCATCTAAAGCAAATAACATTTTCCCTTTACTAAATAATTCTGTTTCTGGAGAATTGAGATATTTCGGCTGCTCATCTGTTAAAGTTCTACCACCAAAAGCAATAACTCTACCTTGGATATCACGAATAGGAATCATTAAACGGTCACGAAATACATCATAATAGCCGCCCCCTTCTTTCCGGGGTTTAATTAATCCCGCTTGTTCTACCAACTGCACCGGATAATGTTTACTTTCTACCAAATAACGGTAAAGAGTTTCCCAACCAGGAGGTGCATAACCTAAACCAAATTGTTGAATTGTTCCCTGTTGAAATTGACGAGTTTGTTCTAAATATTCTAAAGCTTTTTGTCCTTGAGATTGTCTTAAAGTGTGTTGATAAAATTGAGCAGCAGAAGCAAGAACAGTATATAATTGGTCGCGTAAAGATATCTGACGTTGTAATTCTTGTCTTTGTTCAGGTTCTAAAGTTTTAACCGGGACTTGATAACGTTTTGCTAAATCTAGTACCACATCTGCAAATTGGCGTTTTCCCAAATCCATTACAAATTTAATTGCCCCCCCCGTTGCGAGACAACCAAAACAATAATACATTTGTTTATTGGGACTAACTGTAAAACTGGGGCTTTTCTCATCATGAAAAGGGCATAACCCCACAAAATCTTTACCTCGTTTCCGCAAGACTACATACTCCGAGACTACATCAACAATATCAGCCCGGAGTTTCACTTCTTCAATAGTATCTGGATGTAAGCGAGGAATTTGCATAAGAGGTAAACGGTGAGAAGTGATATCCATTATAGATGAATCACATCAAATAGACAGATACCGGACTTCTTCAAGAAGTCCGGTATCTCAGCATTACTATTTCCTATTCCCTATTACATATCAGATGCACCAGTAGCAATTAAACGTCTAAATAAAGCTGCTGACCAACCAGTTTCTTTGAGTACCGCAGCCGAAGAAACTTCTACATAAGCTTGTTCAATAAAAGCTAAATCAATCATGCAAACCTTAGCTAAAGCATCTTTTAATTCATCTGATTTACCATCAGCTTTGAGTTTTTTACCGACTTTATCAACGACAACTGCCATTGCAGGTACTACGTGCTGAGGGGCGATACCAATTTTTACATGAATTAATCCAATGTGCCAACGACATTTTGCATAGTCATCACCCCAATTATCCATCCCTGTGAACATTTGATTAAACCAGTCAATAAAGGTGGCGTGTAACCGATGAACCCGTCCCTCAGTGGCATTTAAAATGCCACTCATTTCTGCGTCACGTCCGAGAAAGGCATAAAAATGATCTGCCATTTCTTCAGCAACTGTCTTTCCCCAATCTGTATTTGCTTGCATTACCTTTTTATCTTCAGCAGTCAGACCAATGCGGGTTTCCATTGTGGTCAAAAAAGCACGAGGTTCAATAGCCATGATCAATCCTTTAAAATAGTTAGGTGTGGATTTAATTAACTTTTATGAATACTCTAAAAAGATAGAGTATGGAAATTTCTCAAAATTTGGTATTCCTACAAAGGAGTGAATTCAAATACATCATGAGTACCTCCTCTGAGGACTGATTCAGTATGTACTCCTCTCAACCGTTTACCAATTAGTTGTTCAACAGCACCCCAAACTGCACCCATAGTAAAAGTGCATTTGCGGGCTGAACCTGCTACTTCACCGGCAGAACATAAGGTTTCAGAAGTATAGACTTTAATAACTTCACCATCAGCAAGAATTTTTTCAACAATACACAAACAAGTACCTTCTTTACCTAAAGCTTGTTTTAATTTTGCTGCTGCTTCATCTAATGAAAGTGTAGATCCTACTAAACCTAAATCTTCAGCTAACTTTTTGCCTCTAGCACGACCGGCTGTAGTGAGGGCAATGGCTGTAGCTTTTTCTCCTAGAGCTTCTTCCATGCCTGTAATAGCAGCTTTAAAGCAGACAATACTATTAAAATCGCCGAGTTCTTTGCGTAAGAATGACATAATTCAAATTCTCAGGTAAAGGATTGTATACATTGATAATTAGATGGAGATTTAATTAACTTTTGTTGATACTTGGTAAAAGAGAGATTATGGAACTTTCTCAAAATTAAGATAGTAGGAATAAAAGTATAATTAACCAGTTTTACTCCGCAGAAAACCTACTAAATTTTTGAGAAATGATTGACTGACTGCTGGTTTTTGTGCAGGTTCGGGGACTGATTCAATGACAGGTATTTCGTAATGAGAAACTTCTTCATTCATGGGGATAGAAGTAGCCGCAACCATGAAATGCTCTTCTGCTAAACCAATGACAATCAGACGAAAAGCTACTTGCAAGACTGTATCTACAGTCAGATTGAGTTGATTAGCAATTTTGGCTAGAGGAACTTCACCATTAGCAAATTCCCATACTTGCCATTCTTGAGCATTTAACTGTAATTTGGGCTGTTTTGAACTTAACCCTGATAAACCAGAGGTGGGATCTGGTAGTTTCTCTGCTAAAGCACTCCAGTCTCGCAATGCTCGTAAACCGATTAAGATAACTTCGGTTGCGGACATACTCAAACCGGTCATTTCTCCTAATGGTAATGCTGCGATTGGTTCAAATTTAAAGTGACCATCTTTAATTTGAAATAAAGCGCAGACTGGACGGAGAACTTGTGAGTTAAACAACAGTTTTAGTTGTTCTGGTTGGATTAAACCTTGGGATTTTAGGCACAGTCCCAGGGGTGAATTAAGAAAACAGGAAGATATGTGAGTTACTCTAGAAATTACCCGCTCACTTATCCATCCGCGTTGAGCAATCATTAAGGTTAAACCTTGTTGATCTAAACGATCAGATGCAGCTACAACTCGTCCTTGATGCAGCCAAATATAATAAGTTTGCTTGGCGTTAGTTTGATGAGAATTAGATGATAATTCAATGTGAAGTACACCTGTCTTTTTGCCTTGATCTAAAAATTGCAATAGTTCGGGCAAAGAAAAATCTGCAAAATTACCATTAATAGACATAATCGGCCTCCTTAAATTAAGAAGAGATTTATTAAAACCCAGAATTCAAAATCCCAATTTGAACTTTTAAAAAAGCTCTTAGCTTTCAACTGCACAACTTTCCATTAAGTGTTGTACTAGATGAATTACTGCTTCTGCTACTGAGTCTCTTTCGTTAGGATTGACCTTAACTAGAGGAGGCCGATTCTGTTCATCTACATAACCAATTGCTAGATATATATCTTCCTCTGCCCAAGCTCCAGGAAAATCTGTATGGGTAATACCAATAATCATAGGCACACTTACTCGCGCTTGCATGAAGTTGATAATATTCCGTGCCTGACGAAATTCTCTCGGTCTATGGGCTGCTATGAGTACGATATAAGCGTGTGCTTTATGAATGAGAATATCCCACATAAAGTCAAAGCGCGTTTGACCAGGTGTTCCGTAAAGGTGCAATGCCATATCCGGATCAAATTGCAATCTGCCGAAGTCAAAGGCTACAGTGGTTCTTTTCTTCAGCAATGCTGTTTCATCAGTTGCAATTGTATCTGTATCTACAACTTCAATTTCACTGACGGAACGAATGAAGGTAGATTTACCAGCCCCTACAGTTCCCGTGACAACCAAGCGCATAACTTCCATCTTTATCCCCCTCCGCTACAAAAATGCTAACAGTTGCTCACATTTTTTTTCTTATTTCACTCTGGCAAGGTTGGCACTATCCCGTATACAGGCTGACACGATCAATCTAAGTGCTGATTGCAAAAATAAACCTATCCAATCAAAAGTTTTCTAAAATTACCAGTATTTATCTATCAGGGAACTCTCATTAAGTTACCCGGAAGGTGCTGTTATTTACTGGACGATTAACTTTAATTCTGCGAGGACTCGCTTGATTTCTAGCATTAGTAATCCTTGTTTCGCACTTTCACTGGCTAAAACTAGCAGAACGGCATCTTGACCACAACCAGTTAAGATACCAAAGCCTTTATTGCCTTCTACAAAGATCCGGTCAATAGTGCCTCTGGCTAATTCCATCCCAATTCTTTCGCCCAAGGATAACATAGATGCTGACATCGCTGATACCCTTTCTTCATCCATGCCCCCTGGTAAACTTGCTGCTAAAGGTAGACCATCAGGAGTGACAAGTGCTGCTCCCTGTACGTCAGTAGTACCGCTGACAAAGTTTTGTAAAACCATTCCGAGTTTTTCTGAGTTGATAGCCATGATGATTATTCTCCGTTGTTTTAAATGGGAAAGTGGGGATGAAAATCAAGCAAATACTGAATTAAACGAACTTTTTCTTAACTGTAATAATACAGTAGTTTTTATTCTAACTGCGTAAATTCAAATACATCGGTTTCTGCAACTTTTAAATGATGGAACTGTGTAAATGGATGCCTCTTCTCTAACCCCCCTATGAATTAAATTATGCACTAGTCCTAATTAACATCATACCGTGAAAATACTGAATTTAGTTTTTCTTATCATTAATATAAGTTAAGACTATATAGTAGCTTTCTTAGTTCGCTTAGTCGGTGTAACTCTTATATAATAAACTGTTCAGGTGATTTAACCCGAATAAAATTTCGGTATTGTGAATTAATTTTTGTCAAGAGTATCCACCATAGTAAGTTTTTCGTATTGTATATTAATTTTTGTCAAAAGTATTAATTATGTTACATAACTATGGTAATGACGAAAAATTCTCAACTAGTAATTACTACTTAAAATAAACCATGTGCTATTTATTTTAATTGTCTTGTTGTAAGTAAGTAAAAAAACTATTAGCCAGAATAGCAGCTTGTGTGCGATCGCGTAAACTTAGCCGATTTAAGATATTGGTAACATGATTTTTAACTGTCCCTTCGGAAATGTACAGTTTTTGGGCAATTTCTCGATTATTATCACCAATAGCAATTAATCGCAAAACTTCTTTTTCTCTAGGGGTGAGTTCCACTAGGTTCGCTGGTACAGCTAATACTGGTTGTGAATTCACAGGAAATTGAGTGATCAGTTTTTTAACTATTCCTGGACCTAATTGAGAATATCCTTTATCAACCGCACGAATGGCAACTGCTAACTCTTCTGAGGGTGTATCTTTGAGTAAATAACCCATTGCTCCATTTTGGAGTGCTGCTTTCACATATTCATCATCATCAAAAGTTGTTAAAACTAAAATTTTACTGTGAGGAAAGTGGTGATTAATTTCTTTAGTGGCAGCAACTCCATCCATAATCGGCATTCTGATATCCATTAAAATTACATTAGGTTGTAATTGTTTAACTAGATTAATTGCGGTTTGACCATTTTCTGCTTCTCCCACAATTTCTATATCTGCTTCTAATTCTAGTAAGGCTCTTAAACCTTGACGAATTAAACTTTGATCATCTACAAGTAAGACTGTAATCATTTGAATTGGTGATTGGTAATTGGTAATTGGTAATTGGTAAAAAATATTCGGCTTTGCTTTCATCTAACCCAAGTTGCTAGTTATAACTATAAGCCTTTTAGATCCCCCTAAATCCCAGGGCTGTTTCATTCCCTAAACCAGGTAAAATTGCAAGGGTGGATGAGGAGAAAAATCATGAGTGCTGGTCTAATTGAACAATTGAAGCAGGTGGAAGATTTTAGAACAAAGGATGGACGAAGACATCCACTGTGGC
>JANMGZ010000106.1:0-8484 GCA_031374905.1 Dolichospermum sp. OTE_70_metabat_362_sub | reverse complement strand
TTCCCTCTTATGGATGCTCAGGCACTTTGGCAACGATACCAAGATTGGTTATATTTACACGAGGGATTAGGACTGTATTTAGATATCAGTCGGATGCGGTTTGATGATGCATTTGTGGCATCATTAAAGCCTAAGTTTGACAAAGCGTTTGCTGATATGGCAGCATTAGAAAAAGGGGCGATCGCCAATCCTGACGAAAACCGCATGGTCGGACATTACTGGTTACGGAATCCAGACTTAGCCCCCACCCCCGAACTCACTCAAGAAATAGTTCAAACCTTAGAACAAATCGAAGCTTTTGCCGACCAGGTACACACCGGGGCAATTCATCCTCCCAAGGAATGCCGCTTCACAGATATTATTTCCATTGGTATTGGTGGTTCAGCTTTGGGTCCCCAATTCGTCGCTGAAGCCCTGTCTCCCGATGTTCCCCCCCTACAAATTCATTTTATTGACAATTCCGACCCCACAGGAATTGATCGGGTTCTGGCCCAACTTGGCGATAAACTAGCTACAACCTTGGTATTAGTCATTTCCAAATCTGGAGGCACACCCGAACCTCGCAACGGCATGATTGAGGTCAAACAGGCTTACACAGCCCAAAAATTAGACTTTACTAAATATGCAGTTGCTATTACCGGACAAGATAGCAACTTGGATAAAGTCGCAAAATCTGAAAATTGGTTAGCCCGGTTTTTCATGTATGACTGGGTGGGTGGACGGACCTCAGAAATGTCCGCTGTCGGGCTATTACCTGCGGCATTACAGGGCATTGATGTCCGTGCCATGCTGGATGGTGCAAAAGAAATGGATGATGCCACCCGCGTCCCCAATCTCAAACATAACCCCGCAGCTTTATTAGCCCTTGCTTGGTATTTCTCAGGAAATGGCAAAGGTGAAAAAGATATGGTAGTTCTCCCTTACAAAGACAGTCTGTTGCTATTTAGCCGTTATTTGCAACAACTGGTCATGGAATCTTTGGGTAAAGAAAAAGATTTAGACGGGAAAACTGTATTTCAAGGGATTGCAGTTTATGGTAACAAAGGTTCAACCGATCAACACGCCTATGTGCAACAGTTGCGCGAAGGTGTCCCCAATTTCTTTGCTACCTTAATTGAAGTTTTAGAAGATCGACAAGGAAAATCCGTAGAAGTTGATCCTGGAGTGACTTCTGGTGATTATCTCTGTGGTTTCTTGTTGGGAACTCGTCAAGCATTGTATGAGAATAACCGCGATTCCATTACAGTCAGCATTCCTCAAGTTAATCCTCGCACTGTAGGCGCATTAGTTGCATTATATGAACGGGCTGTAGGTTTATATGCCAGTTTAGTAAATGTCAATGCTTATCATCAACCAGGTGTAGAAGCTGGTAAAAAAGCCGCCGCTGTGATTCTAGATTTACAAAAACGAGTTTTAGAAGTGTTACAAACTCAGAAAAAAGCACTTTCTATTTCTGAACTTGCAGATATGTCCGGCGCTGCTGAAGAAGTGGAAGCAATTTACAAAATTCTCCGTCATTTACACAGTAATAATCGGGGTGTAGTATTAACTGGTGATTTAGCTAAACCTGGAAGTTTAACTATTTCTCTCGGTTAAAAACAATTAATTATCCTACTTATTTAGATCCCCGACTTCTTAAAGAAGTCGGGGATCTAGTTTTTTATTTTTAAGATTATCTGCTATAAATTATCAAAAATATTAAAAGTACCATTAGATAGAGACAAGAAAATAACATATCAGGTAAATATGATAGATACGCTAATAATTTATTTAAGCAAGAAAAAAAGAATTTTTAATAAATTCAGTCAACTCAGGAGATTAAATCATGTCTAATATTGTAAAAATATCCAACGAAGATATAATGTATCACCTTAAAATATCTTGTCAAATCCCTAGCTTATTAGAGGGAATTGCCACCAGAAAAGTTATTACAGAAACTGCCAACAAAGAAGGTATTACCATCGAAATAGCAGAATTACAACAATCCGCAGACAATTTACGATTAGTTAATAACCTAATTAAAGCAGAAGACACCTGGGAATGGTTAAATAAACATCATCTTTCCTTAGACAACTTTGAAGAAATAGCAAATCTGAATCTCCTATCTGCAAAATTAGCTCATCATTTATTTGCTGAAAAAGTTGAGCCATTCTTTTATGCTCATCAAATTGATTACAGCGCAGCAGTTACCTATGAAGTAATATTAGATGATGAAGACTTAGCTTTAGAAATATTTTATGCTCTCCAAGAAGGGGAAATTAGTTTTCAAGAAGTTGCTCGTCAATATATCGAAAATCCCGAAATAAGAAGGACAGGAGGATATCAAGGTATCCGCAAACGTAGTGATTTTAGACCAGAAATTGCTTCCGCAGTCTTTGCAGCTAATCCCCCAGAAATTATTAAACCAGTCATTACACCGAAAGGAGTCCATCTTATTATAGTTGAAGAAATCATCGAACCCCAATTGAGTGAACAAATGCGTGTAGCAATTCTCGGAGATTTATTTACTAATTGGTTAAAAGAGCAAATTAATAAATTAGAAATTGTTGCTACATTAGGAGATGAGATAAATTCTCCTGCTCCCCCAAGAGAAATATTTAGTGAAGCTAGTTAAAATTGCAAAAATTTAGATCCCCGACTTCTTCAAGAAGTCGGGGATCTTGTTATTTGTTATTAGCTAATTAAGGGAGTATAAATATCCTCTGAATTGGCATTAAGATAAGGATATTGTAATTTAATTTTGTGTAATAAAAATTGCTCAAGAATAGCTTTCATGCGACTTTCAGGATGATTATTCCCAGCTTGCCAAGCAGCAATTAAACCATTAGCAATCATTTGACAACGATTAGTCCCAAAACTTTCTTTTTCCGCAAGCTTATTAGTTGGTTCTTCAGCACAACCTAATCCTGGCGCTAGTTGCTTAGTAAATAACGGTACTTGTGGATAAAAACTATCTTGATTCGCTGAATATACTTTTTGTAAAATTGGGTAAATAGTTTTATATTCATGTTTATTAAAATAAAGCACTGCCGAATCGTAACGTCTATATTCATCAGGAGTATATAGAGCTTTAAATGAGAAAGCAACTTGGATATTATTGAGTTCTCTAGTTACATTATCCATCACTGATACCGCACCATCAGGTGATACATTAAAGTAGATTCTGACAATATCTTGATTGTCTTGAGTACCTAAATTAGATACTGCCATATAGAATCCATTTTGGACTAAATTTTTAGGCATTTTGATTGCCACTAAATCACCAACATTAGCTGATTTATGAATTTCTGATAAATACAAATCCCGTTCAATATGTAAGGTTAAACCATTTTTTTGGACTGCTAAACAGCCATCTTCTTCTTCATAAACTACTAACCAATTTGTACTCCAATAACCTCCACCTGTATTACTTGTATGTAGTCTTTCATAAAATGCCAAATCCATGCCAAATAAACTATTATTACTGAGGTTATTTATTTGAGTATCAACAGTAGAGGAGTTATGCCAATAACCGTTGTAATAAGCACTATAAAGAAAATTACGTAATTGAATACTCAAGTGCTTATTTTGAATATCTAAGGATAAATTTTTAAAGCGAGAAATTACTGATTCTGGCAATTCTAATAATTTGTACTCTGGATGTTTAATAGAATAAAAAGATTCTATTTCTAGATAATCAACAATATTTCGCAGTGCTATTTGTAATTCTTTTGGTAGATGAAAAATTTGACTATTTATAGAATCTAATACTTGCATACAAGTTTTCCTTCTCTAAACAAGAGATAAATTTTTAGCAGTTATTGTTGAAAAGTCCATCCCCAAAATTGTGGGAATAGATGCTTGAGGACGACATAATAAACTCTTAGCAACTTGGAGCATACAAATACCTGAATTATCAAAGGTTTTTTCATGTTGAAGTCTAGCTTGAATAGCTCTAATTAAAGCTAAACCGCTAAACTGCATCACCAATTGTAAGAAATCTGGACGCAGTTTTAAAATTTCTGGAAAAGTAGTTAAATAAGCAGTAACTAATGTTGATAAACAAGGTTGAATCATTGATAAGGGAATAGCAGCTAACCGCAAACATTCCTCAATTGGTATGGTTTTACTAGAGACTATGCTATATAACCAAATTTGCAGATAACTAGCAATTATTGTGCCTAAATCATTAGCAGGATCTCCCCAATTACCTCTTTCCCAATCAATTAGTCGGATGATATTCTTGTTTGCAGGTAATTTATCTGCTATCTCTGTTTCCCAATTCAAAGATATAAGAATATTATTGAGTTTGAGATCATTATGGGTGAGACAAACAGGAGTAAAAGCCTGATTTAATTGGGTAATTGCTTTTCCTAAATTATCGTAACGTTGATAGAGAGCAAAAAACTTTAAACCATCAGCCGGAAGTTGACCAAATATTTGTGGTGTAATTCTATCTAATCCTTTGGTAATATTTTGAGATTTTAGAGAATTTTCAAAGAACTTTTGATAGTTTTCATTGTTTATTGTCAGACGATGAATAGCTGCAATATTTGTCCCAACTACCTGAGAAATCTCAGGAGGAAATTCCTGATCTTTGGCGTAAAATTCTCCTAAATCTTGATATTGATTTAGATAGTTAAAAACAATGATAGAGTTTTCTAAATCAAAATAAATTACTTCTGATAAAGATGCCCGTAAATGATTTATTTCTGGGAATTTTTGACAAAAATCATGAATTTTCCATTCATCTATAAATTCACCTAAAGTTTTACCATTTCGATCATGACGCTCTTGTTTTACTAATAATTGGCGACCATCTGGTAAAGTGATTAATAAGTTAAAGTTTTTAGCAGATTTTAATTCGATTTTACTTAATGACTGTTCTTGTGGTTGACAAATTTTGTTTTCAAGAAGGTAATTGAAAACATTGGTAGAACTTATTAGGAATGGCATCATTTGAAATGATAATAATATGTGGGAAAAATCGCTATTGTTCAGTAAATTTCCAGCTTTAGTAAAATTATTAACTTGATAAGTTGAAAATTATTTATTTTCTAAATGTCTTTGTTAATAGTGAAATGGCATCTATAGCATAAATTACTAAGACAAATTCTAGAGCCTTCACACCATAATTAAGTATTTGATTAACATCATTATATTCACCTCCAAATACAGATGCTGCGTCCATATTATTTAGATTGATAATAAACTTTTTTCTGTCAGTATTATCTAGATCAGAAATTACAACCTTTGCCATTTATTACCTCGATAAAAATTAAACTTTTGTGTCTATAAATTCATTTACCCCACCAGTTTGAATATTAGATCCAATCTTATTAACTATCCAGGATTATTAGTAACCAATCTGATGTAAATAACATAGATTGGTTTTTACTTTTTCACCCTGAATAGTTATCTAGGCTTTGTATTCAACTACAAAGCCAAGCAATTAGTAACCACCGTGGGAATCGTTACTGAACGATTTAGCTATATACTTAATACTAGCGATCGCATAGCCATCCACTAAGAATTCTAAGTATTTAACACCAAAATCGCCATAAGCACTAAAATCGCTACCACCACCACCACCATTGATTGATACAGAAGCTGCATCATTCAAATCATTAAGATAGCTTTCAGAATCTGCAAATAATTCAGAACCAGTTACATTTAGTTGAGAAAGAGTAATACTTGCCATAATTTCCTCCAAGAAAACTTGTTTTTTGTAAGTGGGAATTTGTGAGTTGGTTAAGTTGGTGTTTCCTTAACCGTTACAACTATTTTTATTCATCAAAAAGAGAAAAATCAAGGGTTTGAACCTAGTAAAAAAGACACAAATATCTGAATTTTGTCTTTTATTAAACGTGTCCCTTCTTAAATCAAGCTAATTAAATATGGTTTGCACATTGAAAAAAAACTCGATATCTTTTCAATAGGTTTAACAGTGCTAAACTTCCACAAAATAAAAAAATCGTGAATCTTCAGCCTAATAAATCTGAAAATGCACGAAAATAAGTAAAATATTTAATTTATCCACAGCAGATATCAAAAATCAAACTTGCTTATCAAACTATCTGTTGTATCTTTGAGACTGATTTTCCACTTTTCCATACTACTGTCTAGTTCCTTTAATAGTGTTGAAAGATCAGTTGTATTGGTTGTTGAAGGATTTCTGCGGTCTTTTTTCATCACGTAACCACCTTTAAGAGTCTTCATTTCCCAAGGTGTTAGTTCATCCAGAATCGGTTCTGAAATCCTCATTTCTAATTCAGAAATTGTGATTTTCACTATTGATTCACCTCCTTGAATACTCCATTTGCATGGAATCAGGCTAGAAATTTATCCTGCTCTTATATTTTGGAACAGTATCTAATAAAATAAATAATTTTGAACTAATCTCTCGGACAGAATCACAGGTATTTTGTCTATCAAAACAAAAAAAAGCAAAAGAAGTTTTATAAAAGTAACTTCCTTTGCCTTAGATAAATTAAAAACTATAAACCTCTATCAAAAGGTTGAAGTTTCTAGATTAATTAACCAACAAATGCTAACCGAGGTGCAACTTGAGTCGGACGAGACACACCTTTGAGGTAAGCAAGAATTGTATCAGCATCAGATACTTCAAAAGGATCATCACCATAGTTATCTGCAAAACCTGGTTCAATGAACATTTTTTCAATTTCGCCGTTATTGACAACCATTGAATAACGCCAAGAACGCATTCCAAAACCGATGTTAGATTTATCAACTAACATTCCCATTTTGCGGCTAAATTCTCCGCTACCATCTGGTAACAAGAAGACATTTTTAGCACCTTGTTGTTTGCCCCATTGGAACATTACAAATGCGTCATTAACTGACAAACAAATGATTTTATCAACACCTTGCGCTTTAAATTCCTCAAACAGTTCTTCGTAGCGAGGCAAATGGGTAGAAGAACAGGTAGGAGTGAACGCACCGGGAAGAGCAAATAATACTACTTTTTTACCGGCAAAAATTTCTTGTGTGGTTAAATCTTTCCAGGTGTAAGGATTGGGTCCACCTATAGATTCATCCCGAACACGAGTCTTGAATACTACATTTGGAACGTGAGTAATAGCAGTCATAAATACCTCTTTTTTAGATTGAAGATTTTAACTCGTGTGTTTATCTTGTAAATCAGAATAATTCTGATTTAGGAATTAGTCAATAGTTATAAATACTTATTTTACAATGTATTTTTTAAAAAGGTTTAGTTCTTAGAAAGGAAAAGTTATAATGGGAGTTTATATCTTTATATAACTCAGTAAATCCTATGCAGCAAAAAGCTAATGATATTATCAAAACCCTGAAAAATAGAGGTTTGCGAGTCACCCCCCAAAGATTTGGCGTTTATGCCAACCTATTAGCAAGAGAAGATCACCCGACGGTTGATCAAATTTTGAAAGACTTGAATCAGGAAGTACCCACTTCCTCTCAAGCTACCGTATATGCGGCACTTCAGGCACTGCGAGAGGTGGGTTTAGTGCGAGAAGTGCTATTAGAACAAGGTGTCTCCCGTTATGATGCTAACGTTGCCCCCCATCATCATTTTCGCTGTAACTGCTGTGGTGCAATTGAAGATATCAACTGGAATACTTTCCCGAATATTGATGTCAGTCAATTGAGACAAGGGTTAAAAGGAGAACGGTATGAAGTGACAGTTGAGGGAATGTGCGATGCTTGCAACACTCATGTTTGATATAATAATTAATTAGAATTGCATAGGAGCAAACAATGTACGACAGCGATAAACGTAAATTATTATCAGCATTGTGTCATGGAGCAATTTTTTTTAGTACCACAATTGTCTCCGTTGGTTTACCCATAGCCATACTATTTGTATCAGATGATCCTGTCGTTAAAGACAATGCCAAGGAATCTATCAATTTCCATTTTAACGTTTGGTTATATGGAGCAATTCTAGGAGTTTGGTTTTTTCTAACTGGTTGGTTAGTTGTACCCCTAATCATCTTGTTACCACTGGCAGGTTTAGGTTATATCATCCACTGGGGATTAACAATATGGGCGCTAATTGGCGTTTTTAGCAATCCTAATCAACCTTGTCGTTATCCGTTTATTTTCCGAATTTTTTAGCTCAAATTAGGAAAAATATGGTAGTTTAATTAATCATAGACTTTTGATTAAACAATTTATCAAAATTAATTCATGATTTTTTAAGATTGTTTTTTGCCAACTTGTTATAAGCAAATGTCTGTCAAGTTGTAAAATATAAAATTGCCCCACAGCTTCATCAACAGTAGGGCAAAAGACAGTTACGCACTGCTTGTAGTTTGTCTGAATAGAGCAAGCTGAGAACTTGCTTTTGTGACGCTTTATTCTGTGTCCATTGTATTGTTTTGTTTGAACAAAATTTATGTTTCCTATACATCGTCCTCGTCGTCTGCGTAGCCATACCCAATTACGCCGTATGGTACGTGAAACCGTTTTAACTACTAGCGATTTGATTTATCCATTGTTTGC
>JANMGZ010000104.1:0-2808 GCA_031374905.1 Dolichospermum sp. OTE_70_metabat_362_sub | reverse complement strand
GCCACAGTGGATGTCTTCGTCCATCCTTTGTTCTAAAATCTTCCACCTGCTTCAATTGTTCAATTAGACCAGCACTCATGATTTTTCTCCTCATCCACCCTTGCAATTTTACCTGGTTTAGGGAATGAAACAGCCCTGGGTTAGGGGGGATCAATAAGTGCCTAAAGTCACAGCCAGAAACTTTCAAAACAACTTCTAAGGATTAACAGGATTATTGTCTAAATTAGTCGCCTAATATTGGTAAACTAGCAAAAACCTGTTTCACCAAGTTCTGAGTTTTATTTTCTAACCGTTGCCAATCCACATCCCCATATTCATCAATTAAGCTAGTATCAATATCAACCGCTGTATTATCTGGACTATAATTTAGAAAACATACTTGATAACACAAATCCCACAAATCTAGATTGACTTGTTGATCGTGACTTTGTAAAAGTAAATGATATCCTGGATGGGGCAGAGGCAAACTAGTGAGAGTTTTTCTGATTTCCTTTACTTCTATTTCTGTTGCGGTTTCCATTTCCCGTACCAACTGAGTTACTAAAGCTTTTGTTTGATCAGAAGTGTTAACAGGCCAAGTCAACACATCTTGGTAAGTGCCTTTCCAGTGAGATATCTCAAGTTGCTTACGAATATTATCAATCACGCGAATAAACGCAGGTTGCATCAAGATTTCAGCTTGTTGCCATGAGGTAGAATTAATTATCTTAGGTCGCATAGCTAGTAAATATGGATACTGAGAGCAAAATTAACAATTTAGTCGCATAAAAAAACTATACTTTTAATTTAAATCTTTTCTCAAGATACCTGATTTCAGAAAGAGAAAATTGGAGATATTTATTACTATCAGTAAAATTAGGCTGTAAAGCTGGGGAGGGAAATTATGATAGGGAAATTACTAGATCATCGCTACCAAGTCATTCGCGTCTTGGCGACAGGGGGATTTGGTCAAACCTATATTGCCCAAGATACCAGACGACCAGGCAATCCTATTTGCGTCGTTAAACACCTAAAACCAGCTAATTCTGACTCTAACATCTTTGTGACTGCCAAACGGCTGTTTCATAGCGAAGCAGAAACTTTAGAAAAATTGAGTAATCATGACCAAATACCCAGACTGTTAGCTTATTTTGACGAAAATAAAGAATTCTTTTTAGTCCAAGAATTTATTGATGGACATACTCTTAATGAAGAACTTATTCCCGGACAGCCTTGGAGTGAAACCCAAGTTGTGCAAATGTTGCTGGAAATTTTGAGTATTCTAGAGTTTGTTCACCAAGAAGGCGTAATTCACCGCGACATTAAGCCCGATAATATAATTCGCCGCACTGCTGATTATAAATTAGTTTTAGTAGATTTCGGTGCAGTTAAACAATTACGCTCCCCCTTAGTAACTGTAGGTGGACAACAAACAGCTACGGTAGCTATTGGCACGCCTGGTTATATGCCTACAGAACAGGGACAAGGTAAACCCCGCCCCAATAGTGATATTTACTCTTTGGGGATTATCGCCATTCAAGCATTAACGGGAGTTCCAGTCAGTCAATTACAAGAAGATCCAGATACAGGGGAAATTAACTGGCAACACCTAATTCCGGTTAATCCCGATTTAGTAGCAATTCTAACCAAGATGGTGCGTTACCATTTTAAAGAACGCTATCAAACAGCCAAGGAAGCCTTACAAGCTTGTCAAGAATTGGTGAATATCACCCCTGAATTTTCTCAACCTTCTGTATCTCCTCAAATTATTTATCAAGTTCCTGAGACCCCAGTTTCCAGATTTACACAGCAAACAATGGCTGTTGCTCCTGCTAATCATATTTCTTCTCAACCTACCCCGCAACAATATAGTCCGCAAGAATCTAATAAACCTGATCCTTTACCTTTATTAATTGGCATATTATTAGCAGGTAGTGTAGCGGCTTTATTTACAAATATATATCCTAATTTTAAGAACTTAACTGTTAATTGGACAGAAAAAAACACCAAATCAATAAATAATTGTATGGCTGTAGTTGTAGCTAATTCTAATATCCGTTCTGAACCCAGTACAATCAATTCTGATAATATTTTGAAAACCTTGGGTGCAGCTAGTGAATTTGAGGTGACAGGTAAACGGACAAATCGAGGCTGGGTAGAAATCAAACTTTCATCTGGTCGCTTGGCTTGGGCGCATTCTGATGTAATTTCTAATGGTGAGAAATGGAATAATTGCCTTAGAGATAAAGGTTTGTCTATTGAAACAGTAGATGATAATTCTTTAATTGCATCCCGTCCAGTTAATCAAGTTTTACCAAAACCTGCTGTGGAAACTATTGCAGCCAAACCAACTCCAGTAGCTACTGCAAATAAGACTAAAACAGTAGCAAAAGCTCGACAAAAATTTGAATCAGGAGATTTACAAGGAGCAATTTCTTTGCTAAAATCAACTTCGGGAAATGCCATTTCTAGTATTAAAGAAACAGTGGATACTGTTAATCAATGGCAAAGTGATTGGGAAAAAGCAGAAACATTAGCGAAGGATATTAATAAAGCAATTGATAATGGTCAATGGGATCAAGTTCTAGCTTATCGAAATCATCCAGAAAAGCTACCTAATATTAAATACTGGCGTGATAAATTAGAGCCAATGTTTAAACAAGCTGCTGATAATGTTGCTAAACAGGCATTACCGCAAGAAAATAAACCAACTCCCTCAGAAACACCTAAAAATGGGGTTTAAATAGGACTTGCTAAAAAAGTGGGAAAAAGCAATATCACCTGAGTTCGGAGTTCGGAGACGCTACGCGAACGGAGTTATGATTTTTA